>CAKRMO010000197.1 GCA_934364765.1 uncultured Bacteroidaceae bacterium
GAAGGACACCATAGCCTATTTCCGGCTTACGGTAAACCCTAACGACGACGAGGCTTTCAGAAGAGTGGTGAACTATCCCGCACGCGGCATAGGAAGCACCACGATGGAGAAAGTCATGTCGCTGGCGACAAGCAGCGGAATAAGCCTGTGGGAAACAGTCTGCACTTATTCGGCAAAAGAAATGGGAGTGTCTCCTGCCACTTACAACCGTATTTCAAAGTTCGTGGCTATGATAAACGGCTTTGCCGGAAAAGCGGGGGATCTTGACGCTTACGCGCTTGGCTGCGAAATACTCGAAACGAGCGGTGTGAGGACGGAAATAGTGGGCGACACGAGCGACTTGAGCCGCAAGGAGAACCTGGACGAGCTTGTGAACGCCCTTGGCGGATTTGTGGCGGATACACTTGAGGCCGGCGGCAGCGTTGAAAACGCCACAATGGGCAACTATCTTTCCGAAGTGGCTTTGCTTACGGACGCTGACAAAAAAGACGATGACAAGGAGAAAGTTTCCCTGATGACAATACACTCCGCCAAGGGACTTGAGTTCGAGGCGGTGTGCGTTGTGGGACTTGAGGAGGAGATATTCCCGGGGCATCAGGCGAAATACAGTCCGCGTGAGCAGGAGGAGGAGCGCCGCCTGTTTTATGTGGCGCTTACAAGGGCAAAGAAGTATTGCTATATAAGCTATGCCCGTTTCCGTTTTTCGTATGGCAGCATTACGGAATCTGACCCGAGCCGCTTTGTAAAGGAGATTGACGCTTCGTGCGTGCATTTCAACGGCAGGAAAAACAGGAGCGCGGCAGGCGCAGGTTCGTGGGCTTCCGGCGAAAGCCGCTTCGATGCCCGCCTCTCGCCGGTTTTCAGCAGAAAGGCGGTTGGCGCGGAGGGGAGCGTTTCGGGCGGGGAAAACACGCTTGAAAGCGCAAAGACCCAAGCCGGCGAAACGGTCAGGGTGGGGAGTGTGGTGGAGCACCGCCGTTTTGGCAAAGGTGTGGTGAGGCGCATTGTGGATGCCGGCGACACCGCCAAGGCGAGCATAGAGTTTGAGGCTTCCGGCACAAAAGACCTCCTGCTGAAGTTTGCCCCGCTTGCCGTGCTGCAATAATATATCGTGCCGCATTGCGTTTTTTTAGGAAAAACTGTAACTTTGCAAATGCGCTGAAGCCAAACGCTTTCAGCGCATGACTTTTTTGATATAGAATAGCGATATGGTTTCCTTTACAGTCAGTTTGGTGGCCCTCGTGCTGGGCTACCTTGTTTATGGGCGTTTCGTGTCAAAGGTGTTCGGGCCGGACAACCGCCCTACGCCGGCTTACAGTATGCAGGACGGGATGGACTACATCCCCATGCCGACGTGGAAGATTTTCATGATACAGTTTCTCAACATAGCCGGCACCGGCCCTATCTTCGGCGCGATAATGGGTGCGCTGTACGGGCCTTCGGCTTTCCTTTGGATCATTTTCGGCTGCATATTCGCCGGCGCCGTGCACGATTATCTGAGCGGCATGATTTCGATAAGGATGAACGGATGCTCGCTCACGGAAATCATAGGAAAGTTCCTGGGAGGCGCTACAAAGAAAATAATGGTGGTGTTCACGGTGCTGCTGCTTATCCTTGTCGGGGCTGTGTTTGTTAGTTCCCCGGCGTTGATACTGAAAGACCTCACCTCGGGCGTGTCTTTCATGGATATGTATTTTTGGATGGCGGTGATATTCGTTTATTATATAATTGCCACCCTTTTGCCGATAGACAAGGTTATAGGCAAGATTTATCCGGTGTTTGCGTTCGCGCTTCTTTTCATGGCTCTCGGGCTTATGGTGGCCCTTTACGTGCGTTGGCCTTCAATTCCCGAGATAACAGACGGATTGCAGAACCTTAACCCCAACAAGGCTGTGCAACCAATATTTCCCTGTTTGTTTATAACGATTGCCTGTGGGGCGATTTCTGGGTTTCACGCCACGCAAAGCCCGCTTATGGCAAGGTGCATGAAAAGCGAGAAATACGGCAGGCCCGTGTTTTACGGGGCTATGATAACCGAGGGCGTGGTTGCCCTTGTGTGGGCGGCGGTGGCAAGCTATTTCTTCTTTGACCCGGCAAGCGGAAATTCCGACATGACGGTGCAGGCCCCCAATGTGGTGAACATAATGAGCCGCCGCTGGCTCGGCGTAGTGGGCGGCGTGCTTGCAATTCTGGGCGTGGTTGCCGCGCCGATAACTTCCGGCGACACTTCCTTGCGCTCTGCAAGACTCATCATCGCCGACTCTTTGAAGATTAAGCAAAAAAGCCTTTTGTCGCGCTTGTACATATCGATTCCCCTCTTTGCCGTTGTCGCGCTGATTATATGGTTCAACCTTTCCGACAAGTCTGGTTTTGCCGTTATTTGGGGATATTTCGCGTGGGCCAACCAAACTCTTTCCGTATTCACGCTTTGGGCTATTACCGTTTATTTGGTGAGAAAAGGCAAGATATATTTCATAACGCTAATCCCTGCCATTTTCATGACAACGGTAAGCATAACATATTTGTGCGTGGCTCCGGAGGCGATGGCTCTGCCAAAAGGAATTGCCTATGCCGTTGGCGGAATTGCGGCGCTGGTGGCGGTGGTGTGGTTCTTCGCATGGAAAACAAGGTATTCAAAAAAGGTTTCGCCTGAAAAGGATTGATTATGGCCAGGTGCAAGAGGAATTTGAAATTGCCTTTGCGGGCGGCGGCTTTGGCTGCTTTCTGCGTGACGCTGCTTTCGTGCGGCGGAAAATGCGCCAAGTGTGCCGAAAACTCTGACGGACTTCCCGCTATTTTCCCCGATTATACCGATGTTACCGTGCCTGTGAACATTGCGCCGCTGAACTTTGAGATAAGGGGCGCGAAGCACGTCAAAGCCGTTGTGGAGCTTGGCGGGGAACAGATAATGGAAATCAAGGGCGGCTCTGTCGTTGAATTTCCGGAAAAGGATTGGAGGCGTTTGCTTGCAAAGGCTGCGGGAAAGACGTTTGAGGTGAAAGTTTCGGAATGGTCGGAAAAACATCCAGGCGGAATTGCATACAAGCCGTTTGCTGTTTCTGTGTCGAAAGACAGCATTGATCCCTGGATTGCCTACCGTCTTGTACCTCCCGGGTATGAGCTTTGGAACAGAATGGGCATATACCAGCGGAATGTTGAGGATTTCACGCAGGAAACCATTATAAAGAACTCGCAGAACAACGGCGGCTGCGTGAACTGCCACAGCTTTTGCAATTACAGCCCCAAAAACTGGCTGTTCCACGCTCGCGGCGAGGGCGGAAGCACTGTGATAACGCTTGACGGCGAAACGAAAAAACTGCCGATAGAAAAGCTCGGGCCGGGAAAAAGCGCGACATATCCTTAT
>CAKRMO010000198.1 GCA_934364765.1 uncultured Bacteroidaceae bacterium
TGAAAAAAACTATGTCCCATGTAGGAAAAATTATGTCTGATGTAATTCAAACTACATCAGACCTTTTTCCTGCCGTTGCAAACATTTGAAAAACAATAACTTGTGAATATTTTATAATTTCTGCACAGCTTGCGTAAAATCAAGGCGTTGCGTGTTTTTGCCGCGTGGGCGGTGCGGATGCGTGCTTTCTCGCGGTTTTAGTGTAACTTTGCGGAGAAATAACCATAAAGATTTTCAAGACCATGAAACGGAAACTTTTTGCGGTGCTTGTGGCGGTGGCAGTGTGCCACGCGCTTGCAGCCGCCACTCCGCGCAAGAACCTCGCCAAGAACGAGGGGATGCGCATTTTCAGAGAACTTTTGTGCAAACCGTCGGCTTTCCCCATTTCGTTCACATATAATGGGAAAGACTATAAGGGACTTGGCGGTTTCAAGGTGCTGGAGCGCACCGTAAACGACGTGCCAGGCGGAAAGGAGGCGGTGATGCGCCTTGCCGTTGACGAAAAGGTGGAGGTGAAAACCGTTGCCGCCTATAACGAAGAGTTCGGTGAGGTGGAATATACGGTGTGGTTCTCGAACGTTGCCGGCGAGGGGGCGAGCGCGGTGGTGGAGAATGTGAACGCCGCCAATATGGAGTTCCGTGGCGGCGCATCGCTGGTTCGCGGCTGTTTGGGAGACCATGCCAACCTTTATGCGCAATACAGCCACGATTTGCAGGAAAAGCCGCTTGGTTTCCGCTCCGACGGCGGAAGGGCCACCCATATAGTTTTTCCGTACTTTGACCTTGTTCACGGCAACGGCGGCACGCTGCTCGCAATAGGCTGGGCGGGCACGTGGAACACGCGCTTTGAGGCTGCGTCGAAATCGGTGAAATGGACTGCGCAAAGCTGCAACGGATTCCGCTCCGTGCTGCTTCCGGGGGAGAGCGTGCGCACCGCGCTTGTGGTGATGCTCCCCTACAAGGGGCGCAACGGCGATGACGCTACAAACCTTTGGCGCGAATGGTTCGTGAAATACAATATGCCAAAGGCAAACAGTGCGGGCGATCCCGTGAAGCCTTTCTCCACAGCCTGTTTTGCCGCCGACACGGGGCTGCCCAACTCCGACGGCAGCGTGTCGGAGCGTTTCTACACATGGCGGCGCACGCTCGACAGGCTTGTGTATGAAAACGTGATACCCGACTTCCGCTGGTTTGACGCGGGCTGGTACTCCGACCCGGCGGGAAAAACCGTCGCCGCCGACTGGTGGGGCACTATTGGCTCGTGGGAGCTTGACAGGGTGAAGTGGCCGGGAAACACGTTCCGCGAGTCCAACGATGCCTGCCATTCCCACGGCATGAAGGTGCTGATGTGGTTTGAGCCGGAAAGGGTTACGCACGTGGAGGATCTTGTGAAAAACTACGGCTACAAGGCGGAGTGGGCAATCTCGAACGGCAAGGGAGTGATAACAAACGACCTCGGCAACCCCGAATGCCTTAAATGGACTCTCGGGAGAATAACAAAAGCGCTGGGCGAGCATGGGGTTGACCTTTTCAGGGAGGACAACAACAGCGATCCCGGCACAACGTGGCCCATGATGGACGGCGAACAGGCCAAAAGGCTCGGCAAGCCGCGCAACGGCATCACCGAGAACAAGGCGGTGCAGGGGCATTACGCCCTTTGGGACGGCATAATAGACTATTGCGCCAAAAACGGCAAATGCACCTATATCGACAACTGTGCATCGGGCGGCGGACGGAACGACATAGAGTCCCTGCGCCGCAGCATCCCTTTCCTGCGCAGCGATGCCGACCGCACGACAACGGCCTTGAGGCTTTCGATGAGCTCCACGTTCAACAAATGGATTCCCTACAGCGGCGCTTCCACCAAGGAGTCGGCCGACCAGCTTGCCAACGGCGCGGCGGGAGGCAGCAACAGCTACATAACCCGCGCCTCGTGGCTCGCGGTGTACAATCTTTCGGAGAGTTACACCCACGACGTGCTTCTTGACTACAATCGCGTGCGCAAAACCCTCGGCGAATGGCGCAAGTACAGCCACCTGCTTTCAAAGGATTTCTATGTGCTAACCCCGTGGCACAGCGGCACGGACACGAGCGGCTGGACGGTGTTTGTGTATAACGACCGCGAAAGCGGGGAGGGCGTTATAGAGGCTTTCAGGCAGGAAAACAACAAGGATTCCGTGTTCATGGCAAAGCTGCCGTTTGCGGAGGCAAAGGCGGAATACACCTTGGAGAATGAGGACACCGGCGAGAAACTGTCGCTTTCGGGAGCGGCACTTGCTGGCAAGGGGCTGCGCATACAGCTCGACGCGCCCAAGTCATCGGCTGTTTGGCATATAACGAAAGAATAATAATCGCTATATTTGCAGTGCCATATTTTGACAGAAACAAAACCAAACCATAAATGTATATAAGAAACTTGCGTAAAATTCTTTCGGTATGCCTCTTGGCTGCGGGGCTTGGCGTTTCCGCACAAAAGGTTTACAACATTTACCCCATTCCGCAGGAGCAGGTGCGAACGGAAGGCTCGTGCCGTTTCACCCCGACCGTTACCGTGATAGCCGAGAAGGGCATAGATGAACCCACAAAGGCGAGGGCGGCCGAAGTGTTGCGCGGGCACGGACTGAAAGCCGTGTTCGCGAAAAAGGCAACCAAGGGCAGCGCCGCCATATTCCTTGGCGTGAACGGCTCAAAGGGTGCGGCTGACAAGCTGGCGAAGAAGCTCGCCCTGAAGCGCGACATTTTCGGCAACAAAAAGTTCGACCGCCACATTCTTTCCCTTACCGCCAATGGCGGGTTGGCAAACCTTGTGGTGCTTGGCGAGAACACGAACGCCGTGTTCTTCGGTCTGGCAAGTCTGGAACAGATGCTCGACAACGGCACTGGCAACCTGCCGTGCGCCACCATATACGATTATGCCGACATAAAGGACCGTGGCGTTATCGAAGGCTACTACGGAATGCCTTATTCGGTTGAAGTTACCAAGGATTTATCCCGCAACCCTCACCGAAGAACAAAAATCCATGGGGTGCTTCACCGCCGACAACATGAAGGAAATCTGCAAGGTTTCTGCTGCCACAAAAGTGAACTTTATATGGGCAATCCACCCGGGAAAGGCTTTCACCGGCAAGGACGACAATGTGATAGGGCGCATAATGGGCAAGTTTGAACTGATGCACGGTTTGGGAGTGCGCCAGTTCGCCGTGTTTGTTGACGATGTGGGCGTGCCTACCGACGCTCCCACGCTTGCGCTCAATGCAAAACGCCTCACCGACCTGCAGAACGCCATGGACAAAAAATGGAACTACAAGGGCGCAACTCCGGCAGACACGCTGAAGCCGCTGCATTTCGTGCCGCAGCTC
>CAKRMO010000199.1 GCA_934364765.1 uncultured Bacteroidaceae bacterium
GGTTGTAACAACCCTAACTTCCTTTATGTAGGGAGTGTTCGAGTCGCGGCTGTCTATGGAGAAAAGCCCCTGCTGCGCCGACTTTATCTTCCCGAGCTTGCTTCCGCTGTCTTTTGCGAACTTCTCCGCCGCCTCGCGGGCGTTCTTGGTGGCCTGCTCTATCATCTGCGGCTTTATTTTGTTGAGACTCGTGAAGTCGAACTGTATCTGCATCTGCGGACCGTAGTCGTTGGGGGCGATTGCTATTCCCTCAGACAACAGCTCCCCTGTGCGCGTCATCAGCGCCCTCACCCTGTCAACGTCCGACGACGACACAGTTGTTACCGCCGTTGCATTGTAACGCTCCCTGTTGCGGTTGTCGTTGTATTCGTTTGTCCAAAGGTCGGTTACCATCGGTGCGCCTGTAGTGATGTCCGAAGCCTTTATGCCGTTGCGCGTGAGGAACGCGGCGATTTTCCTGTTTGCCGCCGAAATGTCGCGGTAAACCGCGCCGAGGTCGTTGCCCACCGTCTTGTAGGTTAGAGGCCAGATAACGCGGTCGGCCTTCACCTCCTTTTCGGCCAGTCCGCGCACGCTCACAAACCTGTCGCGCTTAGCAAGGCTGTTGATGCCGTTGTAGATGAAAACGCCAAGCAGTGCAAGACCCACTGCGAGGATTGCCGATTCGATTCTTAGATTTTTCATGACTCATATATATTTTTAGGGTTAATATTCTCGTTTCCCTGTTCAAGCAGGGGGCGCGTGCCTTCCATAAGTTCGAGCATCTCGTCGATGTTCTCCGAGCGCAGCATCGCTATGCGCGTGGCCCTAAAGTCGCGTATGCCCTTGAAGAGCGGGGAGGCGGCTATGTGGCGGCGCATGTGTATAAGTCCGCCAACCGTTCCGTTCCGCTCCACGCTGCGGCGCACCTCGTCCATAAGCACGTCGAGCTTCCAGTCGAGCGAGAGCGGCTCGTGGGGGGATTTTATCACGTTGCCAAGCGAGCCGGCCGCCGCCTTGCCGAGCGCACGGTTTATCTCGGCGAAAATCCACGGCTTGCCGAATGTGGCGCGCCCCACCATTATCCCGTCAACACCCGTCTCCTCGAAACGCCGCCTTGCAACCTCGCCCGAAGTTACGTCGCCGTTGCCTATTATCGGGATGTGTATGCGCGGGTTTGCCTTCACGCGGCGTATCGGCTCCCAGTCCGCCTCGCCGTTATACACTTGCGAGCGCGTGCGGCCGTGGATGGTGAGCGCCTGTATGCCGCAGTCCTGCAACTGCTCGGCAAGCTGCTCAATTATTATACTGTCGTGGTCCCAGCCCAGGCGGGTCTTGGCGGTAACAGGTATGTTCACGGCATCTACAACCGCCCTCGCGATTTCGAGCATCAGCGGCACGTTGCGCAGCAAACCCGCGCCCGCGCCTTTTCCGGCGACTTTCTTCACCGGGCAGCCAAAGTTCATGTCGAGCACATCGGGATGCGCCTGCTCCACAACTATCCTCGCCGCGTCGGCCATGGCTTCGGGCAGTTTTCCGTATATCTGCATGGCCACCGGGCGTTCCCCGCCGTCAACTTCGAGCTTTGCGAGGCTTTTGTTCACCATTCTGACAAGCGCGTCGCTCGACACGAACTCCGAGTAAACCATTGCCGCGCCCATCCGGCGGCACAAGGCCCTGAACGGAGCGTCGGTAACGTCCTCCATCGGCGCAAGCATTACGGGACGGTCGCCCAAATCTATTTTCCCAATCTTCATTTGGGCAAAAATACTACTTTATTCATTCACCGCGCCCAAAAATACATCTGCACAATGTTTTTTGTTCATAAAAAACGCTTAACTTTGCGAAGAACAAAACTTACAACACCAATGAATGCCATAAACAAAATTATCACCGCCACGCTGCTTTTCGCCTCCGCATTCGCGGGCGCATGGGCGCAAAAGGGCGACTGGGCGCAGTTCGGACGCTACGCAGCCGACAACGAAACCGTAAAGCAACTTCCGCAGGAGCAACGCCGCGTCGTGTTCTTCGGAAACTCGATAACCGACAACTGGGCGAAATACCGCCAGGACTTCTTCAAGAAGAACGGATACATAGGGCGCGGCATTTCGGGCCAGACAACTTACAAATACATTGTGCGCCTGCGCGAGGACGTGATAAACCTGAAGCCGAAATACGTAGTGATAGGCGGGGCGATTAACGACATAGCCGAAAACACAAACCCCTATGACGAGGACATCACCATGGGCAACATAATCTCAATCGTGGAGCTTCTGAAGGCAAACAAGATAAAGCCAATTATTGCGAGCGTGCTTCCGGCGGCCTACATACCCTGGGACAGGAACATAAAGAACGTGCCGGAAAAGGTGGCTTCGCTCAACGCCAGGCTCAAGGCATACGCAAAGAAAAACCATATAGTTTACGCCGACTACTATCCCCTGCTCGTCAGCGGCGAAGACCGCGCGCTCAACCCCGAGTACACCCGAGACGGCGTGCACCCCACTATCAAGGGATATGAAGTAATGGAAGATTACATACAAAGCATACTCAAAAAACTTTTGTAACACCTATCACCCAACATGAAGAAAACATTTTTAATAGCCTCGTTAGCCGCGCTGTCGCTTGCAGCAGCGGCGCAAGACGCCGCACCTGCGAAATTCGTGCAGGTGGCGCAGGACTACTCCAAGCTTTCCACCCCCGCCGCGCTCAACAGTTTCATAAAAACAGCCAACGGCGCGGAATACACGCCCGAAAACCGCGTGATTATGCTCCGCAACGCAATGGAGCTGGCGCAGACCGACAAGCAGCGCAAGCGGATACTCAAGGAAGTTGCCGCCACCGGGGCGTTCCAGGGACTTGTGTTCGCCGCCGGATGGCTTGACAACGCCGCCGTGAAGACAGAGGCGGCAAAAGCCGTGCTTAAAATCGCCCTTGCAAACAAGGACTATGCCGGCACAGGCACAAAGCAGGCAATAACCAAGGCGGGCATAATTCTCGGAAAGAGCAAACAGGTGGGACAGTACCTCAACTCCGTTACCGGCAACGGGCTTGTGAAAGCCTTCAACGGCAAGAACCTCGACGGCTGGAAAGGGCTTGTTGAAAACCCGATAGCACGCGCCAAGATGTCGCCCGCAGAGGAGGCGCAAAAGCAGGTGAAGGCGGACGAGATAATGCGCCGCGACTGGAATGTGATTGATGGTCAGATAGTCTATGTGGGACACGGTTTCGAGAACCTGTGCACCGTGAAAAAATACGGCGACTTCGAGATGTATGTTGACTGGAAGCTCGACCCCAAGGGTGCGGAACCCGACGCCGGCATCTACCTTCGCGGCACGCCGCAGGTGCAGATTTGGGACACGGCACGCGTGAACGTGGGCG
>CAKRMO010000200.1 GCA_934364765.1 uncultured Bacteroidaceae bacterium
ATACAGGTATGTGGGACTTACGGAGTGCAGCATTTTCCGCGACGACCATTATACCGAACTCTGCGCCGACTTCTATTCCGAAAACCGCTATCCCGGCTGGTACCAGCTGGGAGGCATTGACCGCCTTACCAACGAAATTACCGAAGCGCACAGTAAAATGGGAATTTCCAACCTGTCCGAATACGGCGGAGGCTCAAACCCGTTCTGCCACACACTCGACTCGGCAGTGATGAAAGACCGCAGCGACGACAGCAAGCACTACGAGGAATACGGCTGCTACCTGCACGAAAGCGACGTGAGGCAGATACTGAAAATGCCGTGGCTCAACTTCACCTCGCTGTGGATTATGTTCGACTTCCCTGTGGCAGACCGCAAAGAGGGATATATGGACAGCGGCGACGGCGTGAACTTCACTGCCAACGAAAACCGCAAATACATGAACGACAAGGGACTCGTTACACGCGACCGCAAAACAAAGAAAGACCATTTCTATCTTTACAAATCGCTTTGGAACAAAAAAGAGACCACTGTTTACATAACAGGACGCAGGCGCAGCGGAAGCCCCAAGGACAAGCCGTTCAACGTAAAGGTTTACAGCAACGCCAAGAGCCTTACTTTGTACCAGAACGGCGAGAAAGTGCAGACACTCGAAAAATGCCCCGACAGCACAGGCGTTATATGGCTGTTCGACCCTGTGAAATACAAGACGGCAAACGACAAGTTCAAGGTGGTTTCCGACAGCGGCATTACCGACGAAGTGGAATGGAAAGCCCTGTAAGCCGCTGCCAGTAAAACAAAACGCATAAAAGAAGTCCGCATTTCCCGGTAAGGGGAAATGCGGACTTTATTGCTTACGGCACAATTCCCAAAAGGCAACAGCCGAGGCAGCCGCCACATTGAGCGAATCAACCCCGTGCATCATGGGAATCTTAACCACATAGTCGGCGGAAGCTATGGTTTCGGCAGGAAGTCCTTCGCCCTCCGTCCCCATTATCACAGCCAGTTTTTTCTCATCTTTCAGCCGCCTGTCGTCAAGCGGCACAGATTTGTCCGCCAAAGCCATTGCCGCAGTTTTGAACCCCAAGGCACGGAGTTCCCGCACAGGGTTTGCTATCCACGTCCACGGCACAAGAAACACAGAACCCATTGACACCCTCACCGCACGGCGCGTCATAGGGTCGCAGGAGTTTTCCGTAAGCAAAACAGCGTCAACGCCCAAAGCCGCAGCAGAGCGGAATATCGCCCCGATGTTTGTGGAATCAACCACATTGTCTATAACCACCACCCTTTCCGCGCCTTTGCACACCTCGTCAAGGCTTCTGCGAGGCTTGCGGCGCATGGCGCAAAGCACACCCCGGGTAAGTTCGTAGCCGGTAAGCCGCGACAGCAAGCCGCGCTCACCCGTATATACCGGCACGCCGCCGCAGCGGGCTATTATGCCGGCGGCATCGCCGTCAATATGCCTCCGTTCGCACAACAGCGACACAGGCTCATACCCTGCCCCAAGGGCCACACGTATCACCTTGGGACTTTCGGCTATGAACAGCCCCTCATTCCCCACAGCGCCACGGCGCAGCTGCCGCTCCGTGAGACGGCAGAAAACTTCCGCCCCCGGAAAGTCAAGCGATGATATTTCAACTATCGGCATTACATATCTTTTTTCCGGCTGCAAAAGTAATCATTTGCCTTGTCGGCACAAAACCAAAACATCCCCCAAGGTGAGAATGTCTCTTTACTCAAAAACTGCGGAAAACAGGTTGTCTTTGCGTAAAAACACTCATTTTGTCCCTCAGTTCATAGATTTTGTTCCTCAATTCATATTCTTTGGAAGAGGCAATCGCGACCTATGCACGACATAATAATTGCAAAACAAACAGTATTAACAATTCTAACCGGCATAAGCATGAAATTAAGAAATCTACTTCCTACATTGTTGGCGGCAATGTTATGCGCCGCTGCGGCGAGCGCACAGTTTCACGGAATCGCATCATCGGAATACATCACAACCAAGGATGGCGTAAGTTACAATCTATACAATAAAGACAAGACGGCAATGCTCGTAAAAGGTCGGCAATGCTCCGTGAAAAACTACGAAATCCCCCAATACATAACCGGGAGCAGCGGGACAAAATACGAGGTTACGGAAATCAAGTCCCAAGCCTTCGCGAGCAACAATCTGCTTGAAAGCGTCACAATTCCCATAAGCGTCCAGGTTATAGGCCACGCCGCATTCTATAACTGCAAAAAGCTCAAGACTGTAAACGCCCCCAATTCCTTTATGTATTATATTGGCATAGACGTGTTCGAAGGCACGCCGTGGCTTACAGACTACGCGGCAAAATACAAGAACAAACCTTTATATTGGTGCGGCTGGGTTATAGGCGTCGGCGAAATCATTGACGATGACGACCTCGAAATTGAAGAGGGGTATGTAGGCATAAACCACGTATTTCAAAGAGTCAACAGTTATGGTGTCATAATTCCCAAGTCGCTCCGGTATTGGGGCGGTCCGTCTACTTTCAACAAAATGCCCAACCTCACTTATTTCTCAGTAAGCAAGGCAAATCCTTATTTCTACGAGAAGAAAGGTGTGCTTTACCGCAAGAGCAACGACTTGTCGGAACATGACGGATACGACTTGGCCGGCAAAGGGGACTATCTCGCCGTTTATCCGAAGAAAAAAGCCATGATGAAACAATATAAAACAGAACCGGGGATTGTGGGAATTGACCAAGATGCTTTCGCCGAAGTAAAATACCTTAAGGAGATAGTTGTTTCAGAGGGGGTGAAATACATTGGCATTAATGCATTCCGCTATATGGAAAGGCTTGAATACCTGCAACTGCCGTCAACCATCGAAAAGTTGGATAGAGCCGTAATTTCATGCCATAATTTGAAGACAATAGTCATCTTGGCCACAAAAAAGCCGGTTATGTCAAAAGACAGCCATATGTTCGAGTTTTGTTCCCCAGAACTTGTAATTCATGTTCCTGCCAGCCTGCTTGAAGAATACAAAGCCGACGAGGCATATACGCAATACGCCAAGGAAATAAGGGCGATAGACTCACAGGTTCTCGCCATTGGGCAGACCAGGACAGACGGCGATGCGGAAGTAGAGGCGATATACTCCACCGATGGCACGCGCCTCAACGCCATGCAAAAAGGCGTGAACATCGTCAGGATGAGCGATGGCACGGTGAGGAAAGTGATGCGCAAGTAAATTTTTTCCTTCATTTTTTTGCGGTGCGCCCCGGCATGAACGCCGGGACGCGCCGTTTTTTTTGTTTCCGGGCGGCGGAAGCACGTG
>CAKRMO010000201.1 GCA_934364765.1 uncultured Bacteroidaceae bacterium
ATAATCACCTTGATATAGTCTTTCAGACGGTATAGCGAGTTTCCTGCGCCGGCTTGGGAGTCGTTTATGAGAATCAGTGTCTGCCGGCCGTCTTTTAGTTTCGGGCCGAGGCACATGCCTTCGTAGTTGGCATAGTTCATCTGCCCTATGTCCAAGTGAGTGGTGAAATCGGCGATTGCGGTTTTGAACAGCGGCTTGCGGCTTTGGGCGGTGATAGGTTCGCCCTCCGGGGGCGTTACGGTGAAGAGCCTTATGCGGCATTTTGCGCCTATATAGTTTTGCGGCACACTCAGCTCCCTTTCCATAACCAGAAGTCTGCCGTCGTTCAGGGCTGTTATTTCCGAAACGCCGTGTGCGTAGTATTTCGCCTTGCTGCTGAGCGCGGGCTGTTCAAGAATGTAGGCGTATTGTGCTGTGGGATTGAGCGAGTTGTCAAACGCGAGTATTCTTATAAGCGCAGTGTCTTTTGCGTTGTCGCGCTTCAGCGGCCGCTCGGTTGCGGTGTAGAATGTTTTTGCAACGCTGTCGTAGGTCAGCGACTCGAAGCCGTAGTTCCAATAAATGCTGTCGGTGGCGAACATTTGCGGCACGTTGAGCTTTGCGCCGGTGGGTTTCCCTTCAAGGTCGTACTCCAAAATCTGCTGGTCGTCTTCCGCACTCACGAAAACGCTGTTGCGCGGCGGGCAGAAGCACACACCCTCGGCATCGCGCGCCTTTGAACCGGGAATGCCCAATATGCTGCTGCGCGAAACGGATTTCACTTTGCCGTTGGCGGTGTTGATGTCAATGTTGAAAATGTAAAATCCGTCGGTTTGCTCCTTGTCGCTCACCGCGGCGTAGGAATTGCCCTCAATGTGGGCTATGCCGCTGTAGTTGGCAGGAGCCACGCCCCATTTGTGCAGGTTTTGCTGCTTCAGGGGCGTGGCGTTTTGTGCGTGTGTCGCGGCGCAGAGGCCGATTGACACAAGTGATGCTAATGCCTTTGCGAATACGTTCATTTATCCTGTTTCACAATAATCGTCCTGCCGCTTGAGCGTCCTGCAAACTCTGGTGAGTAGAGGCACTGCACGGAAGCCGGTGCGGCGAGGTACGTCCCTTTGCGGTCGGCGTGGAAGTCGAGGGTTATTATGTGCTTGCCCTTTTTCATGCTTTCGAGGAACAGGGCCTGTGAAGCGTCGCGCACGGCAAGGTAGAACCATTCGCCGCCCGTGCAGGTGTAGCCCGAAATCTGCATTGCCGGTTCGAGGCACGCCGGACGCGGGTCGGCAAGGCTCACATAGTCGAAGTCGCGTGCGGCGTTTACGGTGTAGCGCACCCTCACGCGGTCGCCGGTCTTGATGCTTGCGCCGCTGGCGAGTGCGGTTTCCCTGCCGTCTTTCACAAGGAAGTATTCGCGGTTTACTGTAAGCTCGCCGCCGCCTTTTTCAACATTTTGTGCGGGCGCGAGATAGCGGCTGTATATCCCGCCCCATGACATTCCGCTGTCGGTTTTGGATATGCTCACGGATTTGGGCGAGGATTTCAGTTCACCAAGCGAGAAGTCGGAGCGCACATAGCCCACGGCTTTCTCATTGGCGGTTTTGGCGTTCTGCATAATGTCGATGCTCTTGCCGTTTTGCAGGTTGAGCGAGAATTTTTCCGGGCGTGCCGTGCCGAAATGTACGAGCGAGGTGTCGCTTTTTGTGGCGGAAAGCAGGGCATAAACTGCGTCAACTGTGGTGCAGGCGGTTTCCCAACCCTGCGTGCGCTTTGACTGCAGAATCCACGTGAGCATTCCTTCTTGTGTTGCCTTGTCGTCGGGCGTGAGTGTGCGCACGGCTTCGAGGGCTGCCACTTGCGTGGGAATTTTGTAGCTGTTCCAGAACGAGGGGGCGTTGAACGAGTCGAAGTATATGCCTTTCGCCTTGTCGCTCACGGTGTGCTCGAGAATGCTCTTGAGCACGGTCATCGCCTCTTTTGTATGGCCGGCGTCGCCAAGCACAAGGGCCGCCTTTGCCTTGGCGGTGATGTTGAAGTCGGAGTAGTGTTTCTGCAAGATGGGCAAAAGGTATTTGCGGTTTGCCGAAGCCTGTGCGGAGAGCTTGCCTTTGCTCATGCGCAGAATGTTTAGGTAGTCGAGATGACTGCCCAAGACAGACGGCTTTATGCCTTTTTTCTCTTCTTTTTTCATTTCCGCTATATCCTGCGCCACCTTGCCGTCAAGATATTTTATGGCTTTGTCCGTAATGTTGGTTGCGGGCGTTTTGCCGGTAATGCTGTTGAGGCGCAGCAGCACGGTTGTTATGCCCGAAGTTATGTTGCGGCTTGAGGGCATATTGGGGAACCAGCCGAAACCGCCGTCCTCTCGTTGCAGGCGTGCCAGGCGTTCCTCAAGATTTCTTTCCCTCGCTCCCGATTGCAGCTCGTCGAACGTGCGTGCCAGCGAGCGGCGGCGCAGGGATATGTTGTCGGCATTTGCCGCCCACGGAGTTTCGGCGATTATGGTGTTTTTGAGGTCCTGGTTGCGCAGCAGCGCGTTTTCAAGCAATGTGTCGGCGGTTTGCTCGTTTGCCCAGCGTTTTGCCGCCTCTTTTATTTCTGGCGAGATTGTCGCGATTTCGTGTTCGAGCGATGCAGCGAAATACGATGCAGCAAGCGTGAGCGCGTCCTCCCACTTGGGCGTGTCGATTAGCGGCAACGCCTGTATTGCAAGCCATGTGGGGTTGGAGGTGTATTCTATTGTCAGGCGGCGGTTTGTTGCGCCGGCTTTGCTGCCTGTAAGCGTATCGGCGATGTTAATCGTATGGTCTCCGCTGCCTTTGATTGTGAACGGCAGTGAGGCGATTACCTCAACCTTGTCGGAGAACAGCGGCAGGTAGTGCTGCTCGCCGTCGGCGAATGTGCCGCAGTCGGCGGTTATCTTGCAGATGAGCAGCGGCGTGGTGAGACTCTCCACGGCTTTGAATGGGAATGCCACAACGGTTTCGCCATTTGCGCCTACGCTGAATTTGACAGTTTCCTGTTTTATTATGGCAAGGTTTTCCGCATCCTGCATTGTCATGACCGCCTTGCCGCTAAGGGCTTTCCTGGAAAGGTTTTTAAGAGTTGCGGGGATTGTGGCGTTGTCGCCAAGACGCAGGAAGCGCGGCATATTCGGCTGCACCATAAACTCTTTTGTAACTGTTGCCGTGGTGTCTGCCTCAACAAAATTCATCGCCTTGGTGTGCGCAAGCACTTTCACGTTCCAGCGTGTCATGCTTTCGGGAGTTGTGAAAGCGATTGTGAGGTTGCCGTTTTCGTCGGAGCGCAAAGTAGGGGAGAAGT
>CAKRMO010000202.1 GCA_934364765.1 uncultured Bacteroidaceae bacterium
GCACTGCACGAACACTCCGAGATAGAGCATCCACATCACATCGCCTTTTTCCCTGAATATGAAATACAGCACAATAAACAGCACCGGGCCCGAAACTGCGGCAAACACGGAGTTGGACTTTATTTTTGCGGCTGCCATCATGGGGGTGTAGAACGCCGAGTCGAACGAGCCGATTATGCGCTGCACTATTATGTATTGGGTGAACAACACGGCGTATTCGGGCACTTTCACGAGCCAAATTCCCATTATCGTTTTCATTGTGAATATGGCGGGAAGCCCTATGAGAAGGCACAGTTCGTAAACATACACGGTTGTCTGCAACGTGAGCCGTTTGGATTCGTCATACTGCCCCGAGGCGTACAGTTTTATTATTTGCGGGTTCACGGCGTTGCGGAAGTTGTTTATGAACTGGTTCAACGCTCCCGAAACTTGGTTGGCTATGGTTTGCGCCGCCACCATGAACGGCTGGAAAAACAGGTTGAGCAGTACAAGGTAGCCCTGGAGTTTCAGCGTTTCCGAAAGGTTGGCCAGCACGTTCCAGCCCGAGAAGCACATCAGCGACCTGAATATGCCCTTGTTGAACGAGAAGCCGAACTTGCATTCGGGGTAACGCCGTATGCAGTATGCCGCATAGCAGCCGCTCACCAGCAGTTGCGCCACGGCGGTGAGTGCCGCATACATTATAAGTTTGTCGGAACTGCCCAAGCTCAGGCACAAAACCACCGCAAGGCGCACCACGGCGTCGAAAATGCCCACGTAAGCGTAAACCTTCATGTCCTCGTGGGCTATTATGAGCGCAATGTAGGGTATCTGCACAATGCTTACGAACGTGGCGAATATTGAAATGTGATAGACTACGAGGGTGGGGAAGAAGCGTTCGGGCGGAATAACCATTTTGCTGTAAACATACCACAGTCCTGCGGTTTCGAGTATAGCCACTATGAGCAGCGCGAGCAGCAGGTGGGCGAACACCGCAGTGCGGCAGGTTTGCATCAGCCTGTTTTTGTCGTTTGCGCCAAGCTCGTATGTTATGAAGCGCGACGTGCCGGTGCTTAGCGTCCCGTTGAGGAACGACAGCATTCCCACAATTCCGCCCACCACATTGTAAAGCCCGAAATCCTGCACGCCCAGCTTGTCGAGCACAACCCTCGAGGCGTAGAGCGTAACACCCATGATGAGAATCATGCGTGTGTACAGGAATATGGTGTTCTTTACAATGAGCCTGTGTTCAGCCATTGCGTCAGTACGATTTGATGCAGGCGAATATGGTGTCGAACACGAACACCAGCATTGTTATTGTTGCCACGAATATCATGCGCTTCGGGCCTGCGGGCTTCAGCGGCACTGTTGCAGGTTGCAGGGTGGTGAATGCCGGGGTTTGCTCTATGACCTTGGCGCGTGCGGCCTGCACTTGCGTGTTGAGCTGGGCGTAAGTGTTGAACTGGAGCTGCATCTCGTTTTCAAGGTTGTCGAGCTTCGACTTCACGCTTGCGAGAATTACGTCGTTGTTGGCGTCGGAATAGCTTGCGTATGCCTGGCGGGCCTTGTCGTAGTTCTCCTTTGCCTGGCGGCGCAGCTCTATGTTGTAGTCGAGTTCCTTTTGCGCCTTGCGCGTTCTGTATTGCGTTATGAACTCCTGCAATTTTTCCTTTGCCGCATCGGCTATCGTGGCGCTTGCAAGCGGGTCCTGGTCGGTTGCGGTTATGGAAATAACGAAATTCTTCTTGTCAACATCGCAGCTTATCTTGTCTCCGATGAACTGGGCTATCATGTCCTGCTCCTTTGTTAGCCAGAACGGGTTCACTGTGCTTTCGCCTTTCCCGGCGGGTTTCTTTTTCTTGAAAATCTTCTTCACGTTGTTGATAGCCGCGTCCCACCATGTGCCTTTCTGGTGGAATTTCAGGTAGTCGTAAAGGTTTGTCTTGACCCTGTGGTCCTGCGTCTCCACCATGGTGGTGAACATACTCGTCTTGAAGTCAACCGAGGCTATGAGGTCGGGGTAAAGTTCGGGGAAAATAGCGTCGGCGGAGTTGTTGGTGCCGCCAATGTCGATGCCGAACGACGAGGCTATTGAGTTGAGCGAGCTTGAGCTCATGTTTGAAAGCTCCGGGGCAAGCTTTACGGTTGTGGAATAATATCTCGGCACGGACACGATGATGAATGCCGACAGCGCAAAGGCTATGGGAAGGCTTATGAAAAACAAAGTCTTGTGTTTCCACATTGCCTTTATTATCCTCATCACGTCAATCTGCTTCAGCTCCCGTATGCCCGGCGTTTTTGCCGCATTGTTGTTGGTGTTGCACATAATTCTCTATGGTTGTGTAATTATTGTTCATGCCACAGTGCGCATTCCGCGTGAATGGCCATGCACAACAAAGTTACGATTAAAAATCATAAAAACAGTTGTTGGCATTGTCTAAAAGAATAAACGTTCCGAAAAGCGTATTATTTCACAGTTGCGCCGCACTTTGAAAAGCGTTCTGGTGCGGTTTTCAAAACGAATTTG
Organism: uncultured Bacteroidaceae bacterium; assembly: GCA_934364765.1. GTDB lineage: Bacteria > Bacteroidota > Bacteroidia > Bacteroidales > Bacteroidaceae > UBA6398. The sequence continues at coordinate 2,507 of CAKRMO010000202.1, forward strand.
GATGGATTTATTTAAGTCTCTGTATTACAGATTGTTGACAGAGCTTGTGAGGGTCGGCACAAGTTGTTGTTTTTCAGATGTTTGAGAGCGGCGAAAAAAGGTCTGATGTAGTTTTTCTCATGTCCGATATGTTTTTTCGGGTGTTGGGAAAAATCCTTACGATTTTGGTTTTGCGGAAATTGTAGGGGCGTATTGCATACGCCCTGTACACTACCGCCCAAACCACATCGCAAACCATCGCTACAAACTGCCCCTGTTTAATTCACGCGGCATTTTCGGGATGAAACATTTCCGTTGCCATAAACGGAGAGCTTGATGTAAATGCCTTTTTGCTTGGGTTCGGATGCCAGTTTTTGCCCGTCAACTGAGTACCAAAAAGTATTAACGGCAATGGCATCGTTTACTGTTGAAGTTATTCCGGCAGCCTGTCCCTTGTTATGCTTGAACAGCCAGCCAAGACGCTCGTCGGTATAGCTGTTCTTGCACACATCCTCGTGAGTCCAGCCGTCTTCAATGTTGAGTTTGTACTCTGCGTTGTAATTGTCCGCCTCAGCCAAAAAGGCTTCCACATTGGATATTTTCATTATGTTGTCCGCCGTTCCCATTACGGTAATAAGCGGTGTCTTCGCTACGGCTTCTGCGTCCAGTCCTGCCGGGTTTCCCGCAACGGGCATCGCCGCCGCAAATAAGTCGGGATGGTTGGAAATCATGTTCCAAGTGCCTGTTCCGCCCATTGAGCCGCCCAAAATGTAAACTTTGTCAGCATCCGCCACGCCACGGTCTATGT
>CAKRMO010000203.1 GCA_934364765.1 uncultured Bacteroidaceae bacterium
GCTTTCACCCTTAATGTGAGCCTTCACATACAGTCATTGCTCGCGTTGTTTTGGCTGATAGCCTTTGCAAGCGCAACGCACGACATCGCCGCCGACGGATTTTACATGATAGCCCTCACAAGCCACGAACAAAGCTTGTTTGTGGGAATACGCTCCACGTTCTACCGCATAGCCACGATATTCGGCTCGGGGCTGCTTTTGGGACTTGCAGGATTGTTGGAACTCCACACGCGCAGCGTGTCCATGCGGTGGAGTCTGATGTTTTATATAACGGCAGGTTTGTTTATCATGATATCCCTGTATCATAAATTCATTCTTCCGCGCCCGTCTGGCGACAAGAGGCTCTCCGGGGACGCGCAGGCTACATTCTCGTCAAGCGTAAGGGATTTCCTTAAAACGTTTGCCACTTTCTTCACGAAGAAAGCTGCGGTTATCTCAATACTCTTCATGTTGCTATATCGTTTGCCCGAGGCGTTGCTGGCAAAAGTGTGCCCGCTGTTTTTGCTCGACAAGACATCGGCAGGAGGCATGGGGCTCACCACGGCGCAGCTTGGTTTCGCGCAGGGCACGGTTGGCGTTATAGGACTTACAATCGGTGGAATTTTGGGAGGTGTCGCGGCTTCACGCGGCGGACTGAAAAAATGGCTTTGGCCTATGGTTGCCGCAATATCCATTCCCGATTCAGTATATATTTATATGAGTTATGCGGACAGCGTGAGCTTTTCTTTGTTGAACGCCCTCATTTTCCTCGAGCAGTTCGGATATGGCTTCGGCTTCACCGCATATATGCTTTTCCTCATATATTATTCACGTGGCGAGAGCAAGACCGCACACTATGCCATATGCACGGCGTTTATGGCTTTGAGCATGATGATACCCGGGCTTTTTGCAGGTTATCTTCAGATGAACCTCGGCTACAAGTCGTTCTTCATACTGACAATGGCTTTGTGTCTCGTAACGGTGGCGGTTTCTGCATTCATAAAGGTTGATCCCGACTTTGGGAAAAAGAATACGGAAGGAAAGTAGTAAAAACTTGCGGGTAACCAACCGTTCAAAAGGCACGGATATAGCGAATGCGGGCATCCACACAGGTTGCCCGCATTTGTTTATGGTCAAAGAAAAAGGGCTGCCCCTCCGTATTTTCTTGTAGGTATCGCCAAACACCTGAATATACACACGGACAGGCAGACCCATTTGTATGAGCTGCTCCGTGCCTTGCATATTCTTTGCTGGAATTTGGCGATTTCACAAGAAAAAGGCACTCTCTTTTTATTTCACGAAAATTCTGTCATCGTAATGACCTTGCAAATATACGGCTTTTCATGGATTAAGTCGCGCTTCCTTGCAGGTTCTTTAAGCCGTTATTCGCTGGTCTCTGTTCATATTCATAATTCAATACGGCGTTGCTGACCGCCTTGATATATTTGGGGGTGTTTCCGCAGACTGTCGCTTTCGCAATAATTATGTCTGAAAAAGGAAAAACTATGTCCGATGTAGAAAAAACTACATCGGACGTAATTTTGACAGTTTGCAACGGCGTGGGTAATAAAATCGTCGGGTTAAGCCGGAAAGATAAAAGCGTTAGAACTCGTGTTTGATCTTCTCACGTCCAATCAACTAATTCAGATATATTACCAAACAAAGTACACATCTGTTCTTCTTTTACAATATGCAACAGCCACATCGCGTGCCGCTTTAACTCTCATCTTTTCAAGATCAGTCTCACGTTGTGATTGTCTTTCGGTAAGTTCAACATCACGCCGAGCCTCTGCGTCTTTGGTTTGCTTAATCTGTTTGCATAGCCGTTCGGCTTCGGCTGCACAAGGGCTTGTCATATCTGTTTGTTGTAAATATTCGGCTGCCGCATCATAATTGCCGTTAGCGCATTCCGTCCGGGCTTTCTGAATAATCTTGCTGCATTCCTGCGTTTGGAATAGACGATAAATTGTTGTTATCTCGTTATTGACTTTCGCGTAACCAGAGATTGTCGCAGGACAAGAAAATAACAAAGCCAGTCCTTCGCCATACTGTTGGATGTTGGCGAAAGTGCGGGCACGTGATATTACAGAATTAAGGTTTCGCTGGTAGTAGTCTATAATCCTGTCTTTTGCCGTATGTATGAATGTTGCCAATCGCTTGTCCTCAGCCGATACTTTTGCCAGAAGGCGATTCCTGCAAGTTTGTTTCTGCTTCAACATAAACATCAGCACCTGATTGTTGTATAATCATAGTCTTGACATCCTGCTGCTGTGAGTTGCCTAAAGCGGTGGCTTTCGACAAGGCTTTCAGTTTTGCAAGGAAATCAACTGTTGTGTAGCCTTTTTGATCGAAAGATTCCTTTATCTTAGTCAAGGCTATACGCTTATTCACGTCGTTCTCCAAAACTGTACGGAGGTCTTCGCCTTGCAAGGTATATGGTATGACCATAATCTTAGGGTGTGCAGCAGGCAAAGGGGTAATCTGCGACCCAATGTTTTGTGCCCATGTACAACTGCATGCGCACAAACATAATAATGTTGTAATTCTTTTCATGCTTATTTTTTTTTGATAATCAGGTTACAACGAACTAAATTGTGAGAAGCTTTGCTGTTTTCAATAGCGGTAATGACTTTGCTTGGCGCACTGCATTCTGCAAATGACTCTCCAGACAATTTTGCCACCTTTGCCTTTCCGAGTTCAGACGGATAAGGCTTGCCGTCAAGCATTCCGACCGACTCTATTATGAACATATCCCCGACTCTTATTCCAGCTTCCTTTCCTATATTAAGGAGCATTGTGTTCTTGCCTAATGTTTTCAGTACTTTACCATAGACGGGGAAATTTACGCGGAAATATTCATAGATGTCTGACCGAAGACTTTGCATGGCGGCCGTAACAGCACTTTCTGGAGTTAGCATTTCTTTGCTGCATTTTCCTTCAAAGCTCTGCGCCTCATTGCTTACGCCGCTTTCGACATCGACAACTTTCAATTGAAAAGCCACGCTTGCTTTATAGCCACGTGTGCTTCCGTCATTGTTATTTATGCGATATACAGGTATCTTTACAATATGCCCTGTTACCAACTGCTCCGCAGCAACAGCCGCGCCTTGTTCTGCAAGGTTATGACTGTCAAGAAAAGTCTCGCTTTTCTGTAATTCAAGTTCGTCTGCCACTTTGTCGCGGCTAGTTCTGTCAACGACAACAAAACGGTGAGTGTTAGTTAGCATTTCTACGACTTTCTCTGTTACAAGTCCTGTGTATGGACTCTCTTCATCGCAGGTAAACTGAGTTACGCCTACGACAGGGCGGTC
>CAKRMO010000204.1 GCA_934364765.1 uncultured Bacteroidaceae bacterium
ATGTTGACTGGCTCAACGCCGCGCTTTGCCTGCCTCTGCTCATGATACTTCATGCCGGAGGAAACCTTGTGAGCGATTACTACGATTTCGTGAAGGGCGTTGACGGCCCCGACTGCGTGAACGGCGTTACGTGGATACGTTCGGGGCTTTTCAGTCCCCGGGAAATCCTGCACTACGGCTGGGCTTTGCTTGCCGCCGGTTCGCTGATTGGGCTGGTGATACTCATGCGCTCTGATTTCTCCGCGATTTGGATTGGCGTGTTGGGGCTTCTGCTGCCTTTGTTCTACAATGTGCTGAAAGCCCATGTGCTTGGCGACCTGGACATATTGCTTTGCTTCGCCCTTTTGCCGGGGATAGGCACTTGCTATGTGGCGACAGGGGACTATCATCCCGAAATGCTGCTTTACTGTCTGCCTTTCGGACTGCACATAGTGGCGATACTCCACGCCAACAACACCCGCGACATTGCCAGCGACCGCAAGGTGGGCCTTAAGACCGTCTGCGGGAAAGTGGGCGTGCGCGCCTCGCAATGGATATATTTTGCCGAAATAGTGTTGCCCTACCTGCTTGTTGTGCTTTTCTGCCTTTTGTGCGGATTGTGCTGGTGGCTGCTCATAACGTTCCTTTCCCTGCCTGTGGCGGCGCGCAACCTGAAGGCGATGATGGGCAGGGGGAACGTGGAGAACGGCGCGATAATGCGGCTTGACCAAAGCACGGCGCAGTTCCAGTTCCTTTTCGGCCTGCTCTACGCCCTGGGTTTTGTGCTGGGAGGTGTCTTATGATGCGTGAAACGTTTCTTGGCGGCAGAGGCGTGATTGCGGGCATGGCCATAGCCGCCGCGCTGTGGTTTGTCATGTTTTCGCCGTGGACTGCGCCGGGGGTGGACTTCTGGTGCATGATGACCGCCTCCGCCGTTACGCTCACCGGTGTCTCATGGCTGTTTTGCCCGGAGCTTTTCAGGGAGCTGCGTTTCAGTTTCAGGCAGGTGGCTTTCGGCTTGGCCATAGCCTTTGTGCTTTGGTGGGTGTTCTGGGTTGGCGACAAACTGTCGCAGATGCTTTTCAGTTTCGCCCGCCCGCAGGTTGACATGATATATTCCATGGGCGACGGCAGCAGCCCTGCGGTCATCGCGCTATTGCTTCTGTTTGTGATAGGCCCTGCCGAGGAGATATTCTGGCGCGGGTTCGTGCAACGCCGGCTTATGCGCAAGTTCGGGCTTAACGCCGGCTTTCTGGCGGCCACCGCCTGCTATGCGCTGGTTCACGTGTGGTCGTTCAACTTCATGCTCGTCATGGCGGCCCTTGTCGTGGGCTTTTGCTGGGGGGCTATATACCGCTTCTTCCCGCGCAGCCTTGCGGCGTTGGTAATCTCCCACGCGGTGTGGGACGCGTGCGCCTTCGTGCTGTTCGCTTTTTAGGGCGATGGGGATATGTGGTGTACATTATAAACGCATAAACGGTAATCATTCAATAAATTGCGCCCCTACAAATGGCGCAAAACCAATACCGCTAAAACTACATTTGATGTAGGAAAAACTACATAGGACGCAGGAAAAATCATGTCTGATATAATTCAAACTACATCAGACCTTTTTTGTGCGGTTGCAAATATCTGGAAAACAAATCGTTATATCGGATGTTTCTTGCGGGGTTATTGCTTTGACAACCAATGCTTTATGCAAACAGGGGCGTTTGTGCTGTTTCTTTGCCGACAAGTCGTCCGCACGGCAACATCGACGTTTGTGGTTTCCTTTCCATTACTGGAACGAAAAAGCCGTGCAGGATGTTTCTTGCACGGCTTTTTAATTGCGTTGTTCCGCTTATGCCGGGATGATGAGCTTGTAGCCTTTCCCGTGAATGTTGATAATCTCCACATCGGGGTCGGGGCGCAGGTGCTTGCGCAGCTTGGTTATGTAAACGTCCATGCTGCGGGCGTTGAAATAGTTGTCGTCCACCCAGATTGTCTTCAGCGCGAAGTCGCGTTGCAGTATCTCGTTGGCGTGTTCGCAGAGCAGCTTCAGCAGGTCGCACTCCTTGGTGGTGAGCTTTGTCATGTCGTCGCCGATTTTCAGAGTCTGCTTCTGGGTGTCAAACGTGAACTTGCCTATCTGGTAGGTTGTCTGCTCGGTGTTCTTCTTGCCGTGCACGCGGCGCAGTATCGCCTCAATGCGGAACACGAGCTCCTCCATCGAGAAAGGCTTTGTTATGTAGTCGTCGCCCCCAATCTTGAAGCCGTTGAGTATGTCTGCCTTCAGCGTCTTGGCGGTGAGGAAGATTATAGGCACTTCCGCGTTAATCTGGCGTATTTCCTTCGCCAGCGTGAAGCCGTCTTTCTTGGGCATCATCACGTCGAGGACGCAGATGTCGAATTTGCCTTTCATGAATGAGCGGAAGCCTGCGTCGCCGTCCTGACATAGTTCGGTGTCGAAGCCTTTTGCCTGCAAATATTCGCGCAGCAGCATTCCCAGGTTCTCGTCGTCTTCGCAAAGAAGGATGTGCATTTGTTCGTCCATAATCATTTGTCTTTTATTGTTGGTACTGTTATTACAAAGTTGGTGCCTGGGCCATACTGGCTTTCGGCGTGTATGCTTCCGTCGTGCAGCCCCACAATCTGCTTCACGTATGCCAGCCCCAGCCCGAAGCCTTTCACGTCGTGGCGGTTGCCGGTGTGCACGCGGTAGAAGCGGTCGAAAATCTTGTGCAGGTCTTCGCGCTTTATGCCTATGCCGTTGTCCTCCACGCTCACCACAATGCGGTTTCCGTCGTTGCGTGTGGTTATTCTCAGTTGCAGCGGCTCTTCCTCGCGGCGGTATTTCAGGGCATTGTCAAGCAGGTTGAATATCACGTTTGTCAGGTGTATCTCGTCGCCATACACGGTGGCGCATTCCGCGCCGAGGTCGGTTGTGAGCGTGCCTCCCACGTTCTTCACCTTAATGAGGTAAGTGTGGGCCACGTCCTCAATCATTTTGTTCAGGTCCAGCTCGCGCTTGTTGTAGCGTGCCTTGTTGTGTTCGTAGAGCGACACCTGAAGCACTTTCTCCACTTGGAAGCGCAGGCGTTTCGTCTCGTCGTTTATCACCCCCGAAAGATGCTTGAACATGGTCTCGTTCTTGCCCACCGAGGGGTCGGAGAGCATTTGCGCCGCAAGCGATATGGTGGATATGGGCGTCTTGAACTCGTGGGTCATGTTGTTTATGAAGTCGTTCTTCATCTCGGTGTATTTGCGCTGGCGCAATATGAGGTAGATGATGAACACAT
>CAKRMO010000205.1 GCA_934364765.1 uncultured Bacteroidaceae bacterium
AAAAAAGGTCTGATGTAGTCTGAATTATGTCTGATATAATTTTTCCTGCATGGGACGTAGTTTTTCCTACATCAAATGTAATTTTCGCGGCTTTGGTTTTGCGCCATTTGTAGGGGCGAATTGCATTCGCCCGGTACACTGCCGCATGAACCGCACCGCACACATACAAAAATTCCGCCGCATGGACAAACATTGTCCGTCCGTGCGGCGGAATTTTGTGGTGTAATGTCGGGCGCACTCCTGACGCTTGCGCCTGTGGCTGGCGTTTGCGCTATTCGCCGAATGCCTTGTTTTCGGCTTCGGCTACTATTGCGTCGCGTCCGTTGTCCTGGGTTTGTGCGCCGTCCGGCTTTGTGCGCGGTCTGCGGCGTTTGTTGTAACTGCGCTTGCGGCTGCCTTTCCCGCTTTCGGCGGTTTCTGCGCTTTCAGACCTGACGGCGCTTTGGGCGCACGCCTTCGCGCTTTGGCTGAGCGCGTCCACTTTTGGCGTGTCGGTGTTGCAGGCCGCTTTTTCCTGCATCTCGCCCTGCGCCCGCTGCGGCGCGGAGTTCCTGCGTTTGGGGCGTGAGCGGCGTTTTCCGTCGCCGTCGGCCACACGCGGCGGCACGCACACGAGTTCCGCCTCCATTGCCGTGCGTTGTTCCTTCGATTTCAGTATCTCCGCTATCTTCTGCTTGCTGTTGTTAAGGATTACAAGCGTTTCGCGTGCGGCGTTCTGGTGGCTTTCCTTTTTCGAGAAGCCGCTGCCTTTGCCGCATTCCACGCCCTCAATCATCACGGTGGCGAAGAAAGCCGGCTTTTCGCTTGTGGCGGCGTCTTTTGCCGGGTCGTTTGACGTAAATTCTATCCGCAGGCGGTTGCGCTGCGACCATTCAAGCAGCTTGCTCTTGAAGTTCACCTCTTTTTTTGCCACCTCGTTGAGGTTGAGGTGGGCGGCTATTATGCGGCTTTTCAGAAACCACATGCAGTATTTGTAGCCCCTGTCAAGGTATATTGCGCCCACTATCGCCTCGAAGGCGTTGCCGCCTATGTAGCTGTTGTGCCCGCTTTTGTGTCCGCTGGTGCGTATGAGCTTGTCGATGCCCACCTCCTGCGCCATTTTGTTTAGGGTGTCCCTTTGCACGAGCTTGCTGCGGGTGGTGGTGAGGAAGCCCTCGCGCTTTTTGCTGAAGTGGCGGTAAACTATGTCGCTTGTAACGGCCTCGATTATCGCGTCGCCGAGAAATTCAAGGCGTTCGTTGTTGAGCCGCTGCCCGCTTTCGGTCTGCATGGCGTTGGAGCTGTGCGACAGGGCCTGTTTGTAGATGTTTATGTTGTGGGGGTAGAAGCCCAGAATGGAGTATAGGGATGAAAAAAGCTCCTTGTCCTTGCGGAAAGGGAGCTTTAGTTTGTCTATGAAATTAATCATTCAGATGTTTGTGTCAGCTTTATGAAAATGCTTGTCAAGCCCGAAGTTCTTATTTTGCGAACTTCTTGACGATTACGCAGGCGTTGTGTCCGCCAAACCCGAATGTGTTGCTCAGGGCTGCACGCACGGTGCGCTTCTGTGCCTTGTTGAACGTGAAGTTCAGTTTGTAGTCAATTTCGGGGTCGTCATCGCCTTCCTCGTGGTTGATTGTCGGGGGGACGATGTCCTCCTCAACCGCCTTCACGGAGAACAGTGCCTCAACGGCTCCCGCTGCACCGAGAAGGTGTCCTGTCATGGATTTTGTGGAGCTTATGTTGAGTTTGTAGGCGTGGTCTCCGAACACATCCTTAATGGCGAGCGCCTCGGAGCGGTCGCCCACTGGCGTGGAAGTTCCGTGAACATTGATGTAATCTATGTCTTCGGGCTTCATTTCCGCGTCTTGCAGTGCGCGTGTCATCACGAGTTTCGCGCCGAGTCCCTCGGGGTGTGAGGCTGTGATGTGGTGGGCGTCGGCCGACATACCAGCACCGGCAATTTCGGCGTATATGTGTGCGCCGCGTTTCAGGGCGTGTTCAAGTTCCTCAAGGATGAGCACTCCCGCTCCCTCGCCCATGATGAAGCCGTCGCGCGATGCGCTGAACGGGCGTGAGGCGTGCTGCGGGTCGTCATTGCGTGTGGAGAGCGCGTGCATGGCGTTGAATCCTCCCACTCCTGTGGGCCAGATTGCCGCTTCGGCGCCGCCCGCAACGATTGCGTTCGCCTTGCCCAGGCGTATGAGGTTGAACGCGCTTGCAAGGGCGTTGGTGGAAGAGGCGCAGGCCGAGGTCGTGGCGAAGTTGGGGCCGTGGAAACCGTAGTTGATGGAAATCTGCCCGGCTGCTATGTCGGAAATCATCTTGGGGATGAAGAATGGCGAATAGCGCGGGCCGAGGGTCTCGCCTGTCTTGGCGTAGTTGACGGACTCCTCTTCGAATGTGCGGATGCCGCCGATGCCTACGCCGAACACGACACCTATTTCGTTCTTGTCAACTTTTTCCAAATCCCATCCGCAGTCCTTTATGGCCTCGTCGGCAGCTATTATGGCATACTGCTCGTAGAGGTCCATCTTGCGCACTTCCTTGCGGTCGAAGTAGTCAAGGGCGTTATAGTCCTTCACCTCGCACGCAAAGTGGGTCTTGAACTTGGATGTATCAAAATGCGTAATCTCGGCAGCACCGCTCACGCCCCGTTTGGCATTCTCCCATGTTTCGGGTGCAGTCTTGCCAAGCGGAGTTATCGCGCCGATGCCGGTTACGACAACTCTTTTCAATTCCATCGTGAGATGTTAAAGGAAGAACGTTAAGTGGTTACTTAACGTTCGCCTCGATATATGCTACAGCGTCGCCCACGGTAGAGATTTTCTCAGCCTGGTCGTCGGGGATCTGAATCTGGAACTCCTTTTCGAACTCCATGATGAGCTCTACAGTGTCAAGTGAGTCAGCGCCCAGATCGTTTGCGAAACTTGCTTCGTTCTTTACTTCGGCTTCATCAACACCGAGTTTGTCAACAATGATAGCTTTTACTTTTGATTCGATATCAGACATGATCTTACTAATTTGATAAATAATGTTGTTATATCAGGCTGCAAAATTAAGCCTATTGATTTATATGACAAAATTTTTCATTGAAAATCGTCCGTTTTTTGCACAAAACGCCTTGCTAATGCGCAATTTCATGACGGAATGCTTTGTGAACCCATGCCTGCCAGGGCAAAAGTTGCCACGGTTCGTGGTAAGAGATGAAAACGCGTATGTTTCGCATCTTCTGCGGTCATTCACAAAACAGCGAATATCGTTGAAA
>CAKRMO010000206.1 GCA_934364765.1 uncultured Bacteroidaceae bacterium
GGTATGAGGAGACACCCACAAGCTCCCAGAACAAATACATCTGGAAAATGTTTGTGGCAACCACAAGTCCGAGCATCGACATGGTGAACAAACTCAAATATGCGTAGAAACGCTGGAACCCCCTTTCGCCGTGCATATATCCGAAAGAATAAATGTGCACTGCAAGGGAGACCGTACCCACGACAACGAGCATCACAGCCGAAATCGGGTCTATAAGGAAACCTATGTCAAACGTGAGACCGTTCACAAAGAACGGCAGCCACGGGAAATTGAACGCGGTAACTGTCTGATAAATTCCTTCGGGAGTGCGCGGCGTTGTGAAGAACTGGTAAGCCGTGTAGTAGCAAAGGGCAGCAACCACCGTAAGCGTCAAAGTTCCCACAAGCCCCGCCGTGCGGTGGCTCAAGAATTTTCCGAGCAGGCCGAGGAACAGGAACGACAGAAACGGCAGCAATAAAATCAGGAATGTATATGAGTAATCCATGGGAATATTAATATGCTTTCAAATTATTTACTACCATTTCAAGGTTTTGATATGATTGAGCTGTATGCTGCGCACATTGCGGTAGATTGCAATCATTATAGCAATTGCCACGGCAGTTTCGGCAGCCGAGATAGCGATTGAGAACAGGGCGAAGAAGTAGCCCTCGTGCCCTGCGGGATAGAGCAGACGGTTAAACACGGCGAAATTGATGTCGGAAGCGTTTAGCATAAGCTCCACCGAGATTAGCACCGCCAGTGTGCCGCGTCTTGTCAGAAAGCCGTAAATGCCGATGAAAAGCATTATGGCCGAAAGAATTAGAAAGTATTCCAAATGTACCATTTTATTCCTCCTTATTATCTTTTACGGGCTATTACCAGACCGCCCACGATGCACGCCAAAAGCAGGATGCTGACAGTCTCGAAAGGCAGCACGTAGCCGTATTTGTCGAACGAGAGCATATTTTGTCCGATAGTGGCGATTGACGTTGTGTTTTCATCGGGCACGAGGTTGGTTATAGCGTCCTTGAAGTTGTGGGTGATGATTATGAAAAGTACGATAGCCGCTCCGAGAAGGCTCGTTACGGCAGCCGCGAACAGCTTGCCGAGCTTTAACCGCTCAATTTTCTCGTTGTGTGCGCTCGTTAGCAGTATGGAGAACACGAAAAGCACCACGATACCTCCGGCATAAACCATCACCTGTACAGAACCGAGGAATGAGTATCCCAATAGGAAATACAATCCCGCCGTACCCAAAAGGGTGAAGAACAAAAACATTGCCGAACGGATAATGCGCTTTGTTGTAACCGTGAGAACGGAGAAAGCGAGTATCGCGAAGGCAAGGATGTAAAATATTATTGATTCAGCATTCATGATCTTTATTTTTTAGCTGTTGGCTTCAGGTTGCTGCTTGCTGGCGTCCGGCTGCGCTGCGGGTTTTGCTGCGGCCGCCGGGCGTGCGGGTGCTGTTTTTTCCGCCACCTTGCTGCCCTCATGGTTCAGGCGCATGATGAGCTTGCTGCGGTCGAACACGGCATTCTCAAAGCTTTGGTCAAAGGTGATTGCACCGTGGGGGCAGGCGTTCACGCAAAGCATGCAGAACATACAGCAACCGAGATTATAGTTATACTCCTTGAGGACACGCTTTTTCTTTCCGTCAGGAGTTTCCACCATTTCGTGAATTACTTGTATCGAACCGTTGGGGCAGGCCATTTCGCAAAGGTGGCAGGCCACGCACTTGTGTTCGTTGTTTTCATTATGGGGCATTGTCAGGCTGCCGCGAAAACGGTCGAACATCTTGAGTTCATTGCGGTTCTCAGGATATTGCTCCGTGATTTTCTTGGTGAAAAGCTCCCTCATGGTGGTCTTCAAACCCACGCAGAGAGTCTTTACGCCCCAAACGATACCTCCTATATAACTTCTTTTTTGCATCATCTTAAATCGTTATTGAAATTAAAAATGAAGTCCCAACTGCGCCACCAACGCCATAAGCACGAGGTTTGCCATTGAAATGGGAATTAGGTATTTCCATTCCAAGTTGAGCAACTGGTCAATGCGCAGACGCGGGAATGTCCAGCGTTCCCACATCAAAAGGAACGTAACGAACACAGCCTTGGCAACAAACCAAACCGCCCCGGGAATCATGTCCATCACGCTGTCAAAACCTTCAACACCGATGTGCAAGGGCATCCAGCCGCCGAGGAAAATCGTTGCGGCTATGCACGCGCAAATAAACAGGTTGAGGTATTCGGCCAGATAGTAGAAACCGAAGTTCATTCCCGAATACTCCGTGTGGTAGCCGGCGGTAAGTTCGCTCTCAGCCTCCGGCTGGTCAAACGGCCCGCGGTTACACTCGGCGTTGCCGGCAATAAGATAGATTATGAAAGCAATGACGGCGGGCACATGACCCTTGACAATGTTCCAGCAGTCAGCCTGGCCCTCCACAATTCCGGAGAACTGCATCGTGCCTGTAAGGGCAATCATCGTGAGCATCGTCATGCCAATCGAAAGTTCGTAGCTTATAATCTGCGCCCCGGCACGCATTGCGCCGATGAGCGAATACTTGTTGCGGCTTCCTATGCCGGCAAGAAGAATGCCGACTATGCCTATCGAAGAGGCGGCAAGGAAAAAGAACACGCCCACATTGAAGTCGAGCACCTGCGCCCCCTTGTTCCAGGGAATGCAGGAGAATGTGAGGAACGAGGCAAGAATCACCAGCACCGGGGCAATCATGTAAGCCACGCGGTCGGTGTTCTTCAGGAATATGATTTCCTTTGTAAGCATTTTGAACACATCGGAGAACACCTGCAAAAGTCCCCACTTGCCAACACGGTTAGGCCCGATGCGGCACTGGAAGAATGCGCAGATTTTGCGTTCAAAATAAATAAGGAATATCGCAAAAAGAGCGTAGAGAGTTATCACAATCAACGCCACGGCGACGCACTCCACAAGTACAGCCCCCCATGCGGGAAGCACCGAGCGCAAGAGTCCGTCAAACCAGTTTGTTATTATACTAAAGTCAAACATATCCGTTTTGTATGGTTTAACATGTTAGCGGTCGATGTCGGGCACCACATAGTCGAGCGTACCTCCGATTGATATAAGGTCGGCGATTTTCTCCCCACGGCAGGCCTCGTCCATTATCGCAACCAGCGGCAGACCCGTTGCGCGGTAGTGCAGACGGTAGGGCGACTTGTCGCCATGGCTCTCGAGGAACACGCCGAAGCGTCCGCGCGAAGCCTCAACCGCATTGTAATACG
>CAKRMO010000207.1 GCA_934364765.1 uncultured Bacteroidaceae bacterium
CACCAGGACATATACTCCCTGCCCGACGGGAAAAAGCTCCTGAAACATTCGCAGGACGCGCCGCGCAACACTTTGACGCATTCCGTGGAGATAGAGCCAAAAACCCTTCTTGCCGAAATATGCGGGGCGGGGAAGATAATGGTGAACTCTTTCCACCATCAGGCGGTGAGCCGCGCGGGAAAGCACCTGAAAGTTTCCGCATACGCCGCCGACGGCGTTATAGAGGCGATGGAAAGCTCGGAGTTCAAGCCTGTGCTCGGCGTGCAATGGCATCCGGAATGCCTGGCCGCGGACGGAAACGCCCCGGCAAGGAAACTTTTTGAATGGATTGTGGGCGAGGGCGAGCTTTACCGCAAGGCGCGCAAATTCCACGCCTCACACCTCACGCTCGACACCCATTGCGACACGCCGATGTTCTTTTCGCAGGGGATTGACATACGCCGACGCGACCCGAAGATACTCGTTGACCTCCACAAGATGGACGAAGGCGGGCTTGACGCTTCGATAATGGCTGCCTACATACCGCAAGGGCCGCGTGATGACGCTTCGCTCGCCGCCGCAACACGCATGGCGGACGGAATATTCAGGAAAATAGACGAAATGGTGGGCGGGGCGCAGGGCGTGGAGCTCGCACGGACACCGGCAGACCTTGTGCGCCTGAAAGGCGAAGGCAGGCACGCCATAATGAAAGCCATAGAAAACGGCTACGCCCTTGCAAAAGACATAAGCAATGTGGAACGCTACGCAGGGGAAGGCATTGTTTACATCACGCTTTGCCACAACGGTGACAACGACATCTGCGACTCTGCGGCAAAGTCCCGCAACGAGCATGGCGGGGTGAGCGAGTACGGCGAAAAGGTCATAAGGGAAATGAACCGCTGCGGCATAATGGTTGACCTGTCCCATGGCGGGGAGAAAAGCTTCTATGACGCAATGGAGATAAGCAGCCTGCCGATTGTCTGCAGCCACGCTTCGGCGAGGGCTTTGTGCGACCATCCGCGAAACCTCACCGATGACCAGTTGCGCGCATTGCGCAAAACGGGCGGTGTGGCGCAGGTAACATTCTACGAGGGCTTCCTGAGAAGGGACGGAAAGGCCACCGTGCTTGACGCAATGGCTCATCTTGAACACATAATAGAGACAGCCGGAATTGAACACGCCGGCATCGGGTCCGACTTCGACGGCGACGGCGGCGTGCCGGGCATAGCTTCGGCTTCGGAGATGATAAACATAACGAAACGCCTGTTGCGCAAACGCTACAGCGAGAAAGACATCGCGCTTATATGGGGCGGGAATTTCCTGAGAGTGATGCAGCAGGTGCAGGATGCCGCAAAAATAAGGCAATCATGAAGAAAAACAAGAAGGCTACAGTCATTATAATAGTAATTGCGGTTTTGGCGGCGGCTGCCGGCGCGTTTTTCGCCCTTGGCTCAAACAAGGGAGAAGGCGATGCCGAAGCAGAGGATGCCGACACGGTAAGCGTGCCGCAGTTCAACGCCGGAAATGCGTACAAGTCGGTTGTGGAGCAGTGCAGCTTCGGGCCTCGTGTGCCCAACACCGAAGCCCACGCCAAATGCGCCGACTATATCGCCGCCGAATTCGGGAAGTGCGGCTACACCGTAACGCGCCAGACTGCCATGCTGCCGCGATACGACGGCGTGCAGATGAAAAGCGTGAACATCTTCGCCACCTGCGACACCGTTTCGGAACGCCGCATACTGATTTCGGCACACTGGGATTCGCGCCCCTGGGCCGACCAGGACGCTGACGAGACAAAGCGCAAAGCGCCAGTTATGGCGGCCAACGACGGTGCAAGCGGCGTGGCGGTGATGCTGGAGATTGCGCGTATATTGAAGTTGCAGAAGCCCGGCATTGCCGTTGATTTCGTCTGCTTCGACACCGAGGACAGCGGCACTCCCGAATGGGACAAAACCGGCGACGACCAAAAGGACGAGGCTTCGTGGTGTCTCGGCTCGCAATACTTTGCCGCAAACCTGCCGTCGGCGGACTACCGCCCGATGTATGGCGTAAATCTCGACATGGTGGGCGGAAAAGGAGCGAAGTTCCTGCAAGAGGGCTTCTCAAAGCGATTTGCGCCGGGCGTTGTTGACAAAATCTGGGCGGCGGCGGCACTTGCCGGATATTCCGCCGTGTTCCCCATGCAGGACGGCGGTTTTGCCACTGACGACCACCTGCCCATGAACCAGATTGCCGGCATCCCCACCGCGGACATCATACCCTGCTACACCGACTATGAGAACAGTTTCGGCCCTACGTGGCACACAGTGAACGACACTCCCGAAAACATCGACCGCGTAACGCTCAAAGCCGTGGGGCAGACTATGCTGCAACTAATTTACAACGAAAAATAAACACAATGCAAAGCATAAACGAAATACAGGACGAGATTGTAGAGGAATTCAGCGAGCTTGACGACTGGATGGATCGCTATCAGCTGCTCATCGACATGGGAAACGAGCAGAAGCCCCTGCCCGCAGAGGAGAAAAACGACCAGAACCTTATCGACGGCTGCCAAAGCCGCCTGTGGCTTGTGTGCGACCAAAAACCCGACGGCCGCCTGTACTTCCGCGCTGAGAGCGACGCGCTCATAGTCAAGGGCATTGTGTCGCTGCTCATCCGCGTGCTGTCCGGCCACACGCCCGATGAAATCCTCAACGCCGACCTTTACTTCATCGACAGGATAGGCTTGCGCGACCACCTTTCGCCAACCCGCAGCAACGGACTGCTGTCAATGCAGAAGCAGATGCGCATGTACGCCCTCGCGTTCAAAGCCAAGGGCGCGGCGGGGAAGTAACGCATGGCACTGTGTTTCAGAATTTTACGTAAAATAAGGCGGGTTTTGTAAATTGTTGTTTTTCTGACAATTACAAGGGTGAAAAAAAGGTCTGACATAATTTTTTCCACGTCTGATGTAGTTTTTTCTACATAGGACATAGTTTTTCTTACATCCGATGTAGTTTTCGCCAGATTGCCGAAATTGGTGTAGCCTCCCCATAAATCGCCGGCGCAACTTAAACCTCAAAAAATATATAGCGGAATAATCCATAATTTTCTTATTTTTGCAGATAATAAACTGAACAAGATGATAAAGCGGATATATTTGCTTGCATTTGCGGCATTTGCTGTTACGCTTTCGGCGCAGAACAAGGAAAAGAACGGCGATGCCATACGCAAGTTGGGCATTGCCCAATATGCAATCTCTCACCTTTATGT
>CAKRMO010000208.1 GCA_934364765.1 uncultured Bacteroidaceae bacterium
CCCCCCCCCCATTTTGCAAACCGCATTATACAAATAAGTCGCAAAAATTCACTGCCGCCAAAGCCCACACAGCCCGGCCGGCAAAATGAAAAGCAAAAAAGGCAGCACGCCTCAAACCTTTCAATGCAATATGCAAGCACACGCCATTACGACCAACGCAAAACAAAAACAGACCACCCTTTTCCCAACACCCCCAAAAATACATTTGATGCAGGAAAAACTACATAGGACGTAGGAGAAATTATATCAGACATAATCCAGACTACATCAGACCTTTTTTCGTCAATCACAAACACCTGAAAAACAAAAACTTACAAAGTCGTTCCCAGTTCACTTAACACTTTGCCATTCAAAAGGTTGCAAAAATCCCGCTTTCAAGCCCGCAAAATAATGCGTACAAATTTTGCTCTTGAGAAATAATAGGTATTTTTGAGGCGGAATTAAAACTGAATACACAAAAGCGCCTGAAGCGCACACCTTGATTGAGTGAAAACAGAACACACGAAATTCGGGTGCTAAACTATAACAAAAAGGTTCTGTAAATCCATCGATTGTAATATCTACAGAAAGAGATGAAACGCATAGCCATAACCGCATTAGCCCTGCTGCCGCTAATAACGGCGGCAGGACAAGTGCGCCAAGAGAGATTTGACGCAATAACAGATGACCCCAAAAGCTGTTTCCACGCGAAGCAAATACCACAAAACTACAACGAGAGCCCATTAGGGAGATACAGCTCGGGTTGCTCACGGGTTGTCAGCACAGAAAAGGACACCGTTGTGTGCGAAACACGCATGGTATGGGGAAGCCTGGACTACAAAGACAACATCGGGAGAATTGAACTCGTTGCGGAAGGGCAAAACAACGGCAGCAAAAACTTCTTTAGCGGGGAAAGCAATTTCAAGAAACTGCGCCGCCACATGCGGCTCAAAGCCAAGGCCTACGGCAGATACGACACGGTTAAGGGGAAGCCATACGTGCTGGAAGTTACCGCACACATCGACTTTTTCCCTTTCAACGACCTGTACTTGACCCGTGTGAGATACACCACGAAAAGGCGAAAATACCTTCCGCGAGCCAAATACGGTATATACACCAACAAAAGCGACGCGAAACACAAGGCTAAACTGGAGAAAGAGAAACGCGAGGAGAAAAAATGGCAAGAGGAGCGGAAAGCCAAGGAGAACAAATGGCTCAAGGACTATCATGACAAATACAACTACATCGTAATCGGCAATTAACAGTGAGCTTACAGCATAGCATAACAAAGGCTGCGCCCTCGCGGGGACGCAGCCTTTATGATTTTAGCAATAAGTGTCGGTTTACTCTGCCTTGTTCTCCTCGGCAGGTTGTGCCTCTGTTGCGGGAGCCTCTACAGCGGGTGTTTCCTCTGCCTGTGCCTCCACGGCAGGAGCTTCGGCTGCGGCCGTCTTCTTGCGTGAGCGGCGTGTGCGGGTAGCCTTCTTCACTTCCTTGGCCATATTGTCATCATAGTCAACAAGCTCGATGAAGCACATCGCAGCAGCATCGTTCTGGCGCAAGCCTGTCTTGATGATGCGGGTGTAGCCACCGGGGCGGTTGGCAACCTTGACCGAAATGTTCTGGAAGAGTTCGGTTACGGCATACTTGTTTTGCAAGTAGCTGAACACAACGCGGCGCGAGTTGGTGGTGTCGTCCTTTGAGCGTGTGATCAGCGGCTCAACGTATTTCTTCAACGCCTTAGCCTTTGCCACAGTCGTAGTGATTCTTTTGTGCATTATGAGCGACACGGACATGTTGGCAAGCATGGCGTGACGGTGGGATGCAGTACGACTGAGATGGTTGAATTTTCTGTTATGTCTCATTTTTGATTAATCTTTGTCAAGTTTATATTTGGTAATATCGGTTCCAAACGACAGATTCTGACTCTTGAGCAAATCATCAAGCTCATTGAGCGATTTCTTACCAAAGTTGCGGAACTTGAGAAGCTCGTTCTTGTTGTACTGCACAAGGTCGCCAAGCGTTTCCACATTGGCAGCCTTGAGGCAGTTGAGGGCACGAACCGAAAGGTTCATCTCAACAAGCTTCTTTTTGAGAAGCTGGCGCATATGAAGCACATCCTCGTCGAACTCATCGCCCACTCCCGCAACGGCAGCATTATCAAGGATAATCTTGTCGTCGGAGAAGAGCATGAAGTGCTGGATGAGGATTTTTGCAGCATCACGAAGCGCCTCTTTGGGCTGAATGGAACCATCCGTAGTTACTTCGATGACAAGCTTCTCGTAGTCGGTTTTCTGTTCCACGCGATAGTTGTCAACCTCGTATTTCACGTTACGGATAGGCGTGTAAATGGAATCAATCGGCAGGACATTAACATCGGTGCAGAACTGGCGGTTCTCGTCCGCAGGCACATAGCCGCGGCCTTTGTTAATAGTAAGGTCGATTTTCATCGAGGCTTTGGAATCCAAATGGCAAATCACCAAGTCAGGATTTAACACTTCAAATCCAGTCAGGTAATTACCTATGTCGCCAGCCTTGAACTCCGAGGAGTTCTCAATGGTGATGGATACCTTTTCGCCGTCAAAATCTTTAACTACTCTTTTGAAGCGCACCTGCTTCAAATTCAATATAATGTTGGTTACGTCTTCACGCGCACCGGGGACAGACGCGAACTCATGCTCCACTCCGTCAATGCGAATGGTGTTGATGGCATAGCCATCGAGCGACGAAAGGAGTATGCGGCGCAATGCATTGCCCACAGTGATGCCGAAGCCGGGCTCAAGCGGACGGAACTCGAACTTTCCGAAGGTTGGGCTTTCTTCCAGCATTATAACTTTATCAGGTTTTTGAAATGCTAATATCGCCATGAATTCAATTATTATTTGGAGTACAACTCAACGATCAACTGTTCCTTAATGTTCTCAGGGATTTCGGAACGTTCCGGGCGGTTAAGGAATTTGCCGGCCTTTGCGTTCTCATCCCATTCCAACCAAGGATACTTGCTGTGATTGAAACCGGCCAAAGCGTCTGCGATGACTTCGAGAGACTTTGAACGCTCGCGCACGCCGATTATCTGCCCTGGCTTAACCGAATACGAGGGTATGCCCACAACCTTGCCGTCAACCACAATGTGGCGGTGGTTCACAAGCTGGCGGGCTGCCGCACGTGTGGGAGCTATGCCCAAACGGTAAACGATGTTGTCGAGACGGGACTCCAAAAGCTGAAGAAGCACCTCAC
>CAKRMO010000209.1 GCA_934364765.1 uncultured Bacteroidaceae bacterium
TCCAGCCGGGACCCTTGTGCCAATACTCGTCAGTCAGCGGCACGCAGTTTTCGCGTTTGTCCCTCTCAAAAATCGAGCGCAATTCCGAGGTCGTGCATTCGTCAAGAACCAAAAGGTTGCATTCAAAGTCATACGCCAGACTCCGCGCATTCAGATTGGCGGAACCAAGGTAACTGTACAGTCCGTCAACCGTCATTATTTTGGAATGGTGAAAGCCGCCACGGTAATAATACACCTTTGCGCCTTTTTTCTGCAATTTGCGTACATTATAATCCACCACCCTTGGCGTTATCGGGATGTCGCTGTTTTCCGAAACCATTATTTCCAGTTCCACCCCACGCTTGACGGCGTTCTTCAGAGCCTTTCGCAATTTGCGGTTAAGCGTGAAGTAAGGGTTCACAATCTCGATGTTGTTTTGCGCGGAGTTTATTGCGTGCAAAAAAGTCTCCCTTATAATCTTGGGGGTTCTTCGCGGTTCGCGGTTTACTACGGCTATGGCCTTTCCGCCGTTGTTTCCGCAAGTGTCCGCTTTCAGTCCGGCAAGAGCCGTGTCGCCCTGTGCTATGGCGTGCGGGTAATATTCGTTGCCGCAGACGTTTTGCCTGGCGGTCTTGTTCCACATCCTTAGGAATATGTTCTGGAAGTCGCCAACCACGTCCCCCTCCACCCTCATGTGCATATCGCGCCAGTTGCCCACCTGCTTGGTTCCGTTTATATAGTAATCGGCCACGTTCATGCCCCCTGTGTATGCGATTTTGCCGTCAATGACAACAATCTTCCTGTGGTCGCGGTGCAGGGCGTAGTCAACCCACGGAAACCGCATGGGATAGTATTCGTAAATCTCCAGACCGCCTGCCCGGAGTTCCCGAAGCTCATCCTTTTTTATTGGTTTGTTGTTCGAGGCATTGCCGAAAGCGTCGTAGAGCACACGCACCTTCACGCCTTCCGCCGCCTTTCGCTTCAAAAGCTCAAACAATGCGCCGGCAATGGAGTCGTTGCGGAAATTGAAATACTCAAGATGCACGGAATGCCGCGCTTTCCCTATGGCGGCAAACATATCCTTGAACTTTTCCTTTCCGGATGTGAGCAAAAGAAGGCTGTTGTTGCGGGAAATGTTCACCTGTCTGCTTTCAATATACCGCGCAATGACGGAATCGGAACGCTCTGCGGTCTGCGCAAAGGCACACAGCGAACAGACTAACAGAACAAAGGCAGCCGAGAGTTTTTTCACTTTTCCTTTGGCTAAATCATTGTCCTGAAAGAGTCCACAATGCCAAGCAGTCTGCCTGTTTCGTCAACTACAAGCACCGCATGGATTTTCCTGTCCTGCATAATCTTTTCCACAACGCTTATCTTTGTGTCAGGACTTATCGTTACCGGGTTCTTTGTCATTATGTCCTTCACCGAAAGCGTGAAAAACCTGTTTTGCGAGCTTTCCATTGCACGCCTCACATCACCGTCGGTTATTATGCCGGCCACCTTGCCGTCCTTGCCGTTTATTACGCAAAGTCCGAGCCGTCCCTTGCTCACATGGGTAACCGCCTCGCCAAGAAGCGTGTCGGGCGGCACAACAGGCAGGTTTTCCTTCAGCATAACGTTGCGCGCCTTGGTGAGCAAACGCTTTCCGAGGCTGCCTCCGGGATGAAACCTTGCAAAGTCCTGCGCCTTGAAGTCCCTTGCCTTCATCAGCGCACAAGCAAGAGCGTCGCCCATTGCAAGCGTTGTTGTGGTGGACGTGGTGGGGGCAAGTCCGAGCGGCTCCGCCTCCTGTTTCACCGGCACTGTGATGTGGACGGTGGAGTTTTGGGCAAGGAGCGACTGCGGGTTGTTGCTTATGCCTATGATCGGGATTTTCTTTTCGTGGAAATACGGCAGAATGCGCAGCAGTTCGTCTGTCTGCCCGCTGTTTGAGATTGCAAGCACGATATCGTCAGAGCCGCAAACCCCCAAATCGCCGTGATAGGCGTCGAGCGGGTTCATGTAAAAGCTCGGTGTCCCCGTGCTCGAAAGGGTGGCTGCCATTTTCGCGCCGATATGCCCGCTCTTCCCCACTCCCGTAACAACAAGCTTTCCCTTGCACGAGAGTATCAGGTTGGCCGCCGCCTCGAAATTTCCGTCAAGATAGTTAATCTGGTCCATTATGGCCTGCGCCTCGTCGCGCAGGCATTGCACCGCTATGTCAATACACTTTTTGTCAAACATCTGCCTGTAAATGCAATTATTTGTTCAGTATGTTTCCAATAACGCCCTCCAAATCGGCAAGCCTCAGCATATTCGGAGCGTCGCTCAGCCCGTTGTCCGGGTCGGGGTGAACCTCGAAAAAGTAGCCGTCCGCCCCAAACGCCTTGGCCGCCATAGCCATCATCGGGATGAACTCGCGGTTGCCCCCGGTTTTCCCTCCTGCCGCCCCGGGACGCTGCACCGAATGCGTGCAGTCCATAAGCACATTCTTCGCAATGGCTTTCATGTAGGGGATGTTGCGGAAGTCAACCACAAGGTTGTTATATCCGAAGCTGTTTCCGCGCTCCGTGAGCCACACCTCTTTTGCCCCGGCGGCAACAGCCTTTTCGTAAGGATATTTCATGTCCTCGCCCGAAAGGAACTGCGCCTTCTTTATGTTCACCGTTCTGCCGGTTTTCGCGGCAGCCACGATAAGGTCGGTCTGCCGGCAAAGAAAGGCGGGGATCTGTATCACGTCCACCACCTTGCCCACAGGCTCGGCCTGGCAGCTCTCGTGGATGTCGGTAAGCACCTTCAAGCCGAAGTCCCTCTTAACGCCGGCAAGCACATCAAGCCCTTTTTCAAGCCCCGGACCGCGATATGAAGAAAGCGAAGTGCGGTTGGCCTTGTCAAACGAGCTTTTGAAAATTATGTCAATGCCGAAAAGCTTGTTGAGCCTCACAAGTTCGGCGGCAACGGTTTCGGTAACTTTTTCGTTCTCTATCACGCAAGGACCTGCAATAAAGATTTTCCCCATATTTTATGCTATGAAATTCACATTATTGTTTACGAACGCAAAGTTAGCCATTTTTTTGCTTTTGCCACAGGCGTTTGCCCAATATCTTGCCCTGTCATAACGAAGACGCGCCCCACTTTCCGGCACACCACGCCAATGAAAATCCACAGCCTTTGGCTTAACGCGAAAACTATATGCGGAAACAAAAAAACTACATAGGACGTAGGAAAAATTATGTCTGATATAATTTTTCCTACGTC
>CAKRMO010000210.1 GCA_934364765.1 uncultured Bacteroidaceae bacterium
AGGTGGAGGACGATTTCAGGATGGTTGCAGCCGAGTTCCTTTGCGAACTGCACTGCGCCTTCTGCCATATAGCGGAGGAGGGTTGCGTTGGCGTATTTGCGCGCACCCTTTGAAACCTGGAGAATAACCGGTGAACGGAGTTCTGAAGATGCTGTGATGATGGCCTGGAGCTGTTCAAGGTTGTTGAAGTTGAAAGCCGGAACGGCCCAACCGCTTTTCACCGCCCTGCTGAACATATCGCGGGTGTTGACCAAGCCGAGTTCTTTGTAGTTTACCATAATCTTAATGTTTTGGATATTTGATATGCAAATTATTTATTTTCATCGCAAAGATAATTATTCTTTCTCAAAGTGCCGGTGGCGGAAACTGTATTTCGGGAATGCTTTTTGCGGTTGCGGCGCATTTTTAATGCTAATTAAACTTGCGGGCTTGAAACTATAAACTGCGCATTGCATCGCGCTGGCAATGCGCGGCGTATGCCTATTGCCTTGCGAATTTTTTGCCGTTCCACACATATCGCGGCGGTTGCGCCATATACGGTGCGGCTTGTTTGAGGTCGGTTTCCGTCAGTGCATCGGTTGACAGCGCGAAGCTTATGTCGCCGCTTTCCTTGTCGATGGTGGCGGACACGAAAGCGTCGGAGAGTATTCCCCTTGCCTTTTCAAGCTTTTCGGCGTCGGATGCCGGGCTTTCCTTGACGAAGTCTTTTTTCTGCGGAAGGCTTATGTAGCCGGCGGTCTCCAGCTTTTCCCATTTTGTGGTGTAGAACGCGAGCGTCGTCTCCCTTGCCGGGGCCATGTAGGTGTATGCCACGGCTATGATTTGCGTTCCCGCCCCCGCGCTGTAAAGCCTCATCTCCACTTGCGAGCGCGATGTGGGCTTTAGAAGCAGGTAGTTTTCGCCAAGGTCGGATATGCTGCTCCTGCCGTTGAATATGTTATGCACGTTGCCTGTCATCTTGCTTTTGAAGAAGTCAATGCAGTCGAGCCTGTTGGTTTTCGACATCACGGGAACTATGCTGTCGGGCATTTCGGCAAACAGTTTTTCCATGTTCTGGGCTTGCGCCCCCGCCGCGCACAATGTGGCGGCCGCTATATATGTGAGCAGACGTTTCATGATGTTGCGAAAATACTAAAAATCCCCGACATACGCCTTTTCATGCCTCATGCGTTTGCGCGGGACGCTTCCATTTTCCTTAGTTCGCTGCGGAATTTGCGCCGGAACAGCACTCCCGCCGCCGTAAGTCCGAACGGGAACGCCGCCCATATGCCAATGATGCCGAAATTAAGCGTGAAGCCGAGAATGTAGCCCATCGGCAGGTTTATCACGAAGTATGCGATGAAGGCGTAAAGCACCATGGGCTTCACGCAGGCAATTCCCCTAAGGGCGTTGGCGAATGTGTATTGCAGCCCGTCGCCGAACTGGTAGGCCGCGAGCGCAATGCAGAGCGCTGCCGTCATTTGCCCCACTTCCGCGTTGTCGGTGAAAAGCCCCCCGAGCCTGTGGCGGAAAACCAGCAATGGCACAGACATTGCGAAAGATATGAGCAGGCTGAGGCGGAATGCGTCGGCGGCGGTGCGGCGCACTGCCGGGAAGTTCCCCTGTCCCGCAAAAAGGCTTATGCGTATGGATGCCGCAGCCGCCATGCCCGACAGGATGAGGTAGAAAAGCTGCGAAGTCGTGATCATAACCTGATGCGCGGCGAGCTGCACCGTTCCCAGCCAGCCCACCATTATGCTGCTGAGGCTGAAGGCGGCTGTCTCCATGCCCAGTTGCAGAGCCACGGGCCAGCCGAGGCGGTTCATTTCCGTGAAGTCGGCTTTGTTGAGCCGCCCCTCCCTCATGCCGCTGCGGTATGTGCGGTTGGCTTTCCCCCAGAGCAGTATGGCGCAAAGGGCTATTGCCATGGCGATGCGCGAGCCCATTGTGGAAACGCCCGCACCGAGCAGCCCCAGTTCCGGAAAGCCGCCCGCGCCGTATATAAGCAGCCAGTTGAAGAGTATGTTGAGCAGGTTTCCGCCTATCATCACCCACATTGGCACGGCGGTGCGCGTTGTGCCGTCGAAGAATTGCTTCAGCGTGTTGAACATCCCCACAAACGGAATGCTCACCAGGTTCACGATGAAGTAGGGCCGTATCAGCGGCAGCAGCTCTTCGGGCTGCCCAATGCGCGAAAGGTTGAAATAAAGCGCGGTCATTGCCGCCATAAGCAGCAGTCCCACAAGCAGGCTGGCGGGTATTGCGTTTTTCAGCTTCACCCCGATTTCCTTTTTCCTGCCTGTGCCGAATAGCCGCCCCACAATGGGCGTAAGCCCGTAGGAGAAGCCGAGGTAGAACAGCAGCACAAGCCCGAAGACATTGTTCACCAACCCTGCGGCGGCGAGTTCGTCAGTGCTGTGGCGTCCAATCATCAGCGTGTCGGCAAAGCCGAGCACAATTGTGCCGAGCTGCCCTATGATTATCGGCGTGCCTGTTTTTATGAGTTCCCTGTATTGGTGCATTCCGTTTCCGATCGTATAAATAATATGCGTATGTGCGCATCGGGGCGCAAAGGTACAACCTTTTTCCTTGGGGCATGGCAATATGCAAGAATTTGATTTGAAATAAAACGGTTTCAAACTAATATGTTTCAAGCGGAATGGCCGCATTTGCGGCGGGGTGGGATGGTGGAGGCTGTATGTATGTAAGGGTGGGGGCGGAAAAAGGGGAAATTTGCACAACGTCTTGGAAACCAGCGGATTGTATACACGTGAAAACACTGATGTAAGATATTGTTTTTCAGGTGTTTGCAAGTGGCGAAAAAAGGTCTGATGTAGTTTTAATTATGTCTGATATAATTTTTCCTGCGTCCTATGTAGTTTTTTCTACATCCGATGTAGTTTTGGCGGTGTTGGTTTTGCGGAAATTGCAGGGGGTATGCCATACGCCCTGCGGCGGCGCAGTTGCCGGCAAATATATTGTGCGTTTGCGGCGGGCAAGGGCTGGGGCGAAAGCAAGGGGGCACACCGTTGCGGCGTGCCCCCCTGTGCGTTTGCTTTATGCTTTTTGTCAGTTGAGTGTCAGCTTAACAGTCTGCACGTCGCTGCTGTTTGGTCCCACCATTACTTCAAAGTCTCCCGGCTCGCTTGCGAACTGGAGGTCGGCGTTGTAGAATTTGAGCATCGGCTCGCTTATCTCAAATTCTACTGTTTTGCTTTCGCCGGCTTCAAG
>CAKRMO010000211.1 GCA_934364765.1 uncultured Bacteroidaceae bacterium
C
Organism: uncultured Bacteroidaceae bacterium; assembly: GCA_934364765.1. Classification (GTDB taxonomy): domain Bacteria; phylum Bacteroidota; class Bacteroidia; order Bacteroidales; family Bacteroidaceae; genus UBA6398. The sequence continues at coordinate 2 of CAKRMO010000211.1, forward strand.
GGGTAAAATCCTAAATTCGTGGCGCAATAACGCTGAAGGGCGTTTTTTGCATTTGTGCGGAGACGCAAAAACAGAGATGTAAATCATTCACTAATTAATAATAACTAAACAAAGTACCATGGAAGAAGAAATAAACCATTTGACGGGGGACTTGCGGGTTAAGAAACTTGTCGAGTTCCTCATTGCAACAGTAATCACGGTAGTGGTTTGGAATTTGCCGGCACAGACGTTCGGCATAGAAGGGCTGACAGTAGTGCAGCAGAGAGTCATCGCAATTTTTGTTTTCGCCACGCTGATGTGGCTCACCGAAGCCGTGCCGGCATGGGCAACGTCTCTTGCAATCATAACGCTCATGCTGCTCACGACATCAAACCACAGTTTTTCGTTTTTCAGGGACGATGCGGGCGGAAACCTCGGCACCCTGCTGAAGTCCAAAGACATAATGGCAACTTTTGCCGACCCCATAATAATTCTTTTCCTCGGCGGTTTCATTCTTGCGATAGCCGCGTCAAAGTCAGGGCTTGACCTGTATCTCGCGAAAAGCCTTCTGCATCCGTTCGGGCATAAGAGCGAAAGAGTGCTCCTAGGCTTTATACTTATAACCGGCATATTCTCCATGTTTGTAAGCAACACGGCAACGGCGGCGATGATGCTCACTTTTCTTGCTCCTGTGTTCAAGGCTCTGCCGGCTAACGGCAAAGGAAGGGTAGCCCTTACGCTTTCAATCCCCGTGGCGGCGAACCTCGGGGGTATGGCAACCCCGATAGGGACTCCCCCGAACGCCATAGCCTTGAAATACCTTAACGCTCCCGATGGATTGAATTTGGGAATAGGCTTCGGACAATGGATGATGATAATGCTTCCCTATGTGCTGGTTCTCCTTGTGATTTCTTGGCTCTTGCTCAAGAAGTTTTTCCCGTTCAAGCAGAAGACCATTGACCTTGAGATAAATGGAGAGGTTACCCACAACTGGCGCACCGTTGTTGTAGCCGTAACCTTTATTGTAACAATTCTTTTGTGGATGCTCGACAAAGTTACGGGTATAGACGCGAACACCGTGGCAATGGTTCCCATGGGCGTGTTTGCAATAACAGGCGTGATAACGGCAAGCGACCTCCAGAAGATTAACTGGAGCGTGATTTGGATGGTTGCCGGCGGCTTTGCGCTCGGATTGGGCTTGAAAGATACCGGGCTCGCAGATGTGGCGATTGAGTCTATACCGTTCGGAGAGTGGTCGCCTTTGGTGATAATACTCATATCGAGCCTTATATGCTATGTGCTTTCAAACTTCATCTCGAACACGGCGACGGCGGCGTTGCTCGTCCCGATTCTTGCCACGGTATGCTCGGGCATGGGGGACACCCTCAAAGCCGGAGGCTCGGCAATTGTGCTCATTGGCGTCGCTGTCGCGGCATCATCGGCAATGTGTCTGCCGATAAGCACGCCGCCTAATGCCATAGCGCATTCCACGGGACTCGTGAAGCAGGGCGAAATGCTGAAAATCGGCCTTATTGTCGGAATGATTTCCCTTGCGCTCGGCTATGCGGTACTTTATTTCGCAGGGACGTTTAACTTGCTGTAAAATATCAGAATGTGTCCGCCAAAATTCTTTTTGAATTTTGGCGGACTTTTTTATTCAAAAGCAGACATGATTAAGATGGAAAAAACAATATTGACCATTGCCGTGATTTCCCTGCTTGCCTCTTGCGGAAGCAGCCTTACATCGTTGGTGCCCAAACGCCCGTCGAAAGCTCCTGATTATTTTTCGACGTGGAACATACAGGGCTATGTGGTGGATTATCACGGACAGAACACCGTCAAGGTGATGGACGAACAGCATATGTTCGGCAAGGGCAAACTGGAGGGGTGGTGCGAATTTTTCCCCGATTTCCGCGAAGACTTGATATTCGTGATGGACGATTCATGGGACATACCCGCCGGGACGCATGAGGACGGCGACAACAGCAGGCATATGTCGTGCGCAAGGCTTGACACCACGCGCTTTCCAGGCTTCAAAGGAACGCCTGTGGAACGCCTCGGCGCGCTTGTGAAGAAAGTGAAGGGGCTTGGCTGGAAAGGCTTGGGCGGGTGGATTTGCGCCAAGGAGGCGGAAAGCGATGCCGACAGCAAAAATCCTGAGGAATATTGGCGGAAACGCCTTGCCGAAAACGAGAAGGCGGGTATGTGCTATTGGAAAGTGGATTACGGGCGCATGGAGAACGACGTGGAGTGGCGCACCATGATGACAAAAATAGGGCGGGAATGCGCCCCGGATGTTATGATTGAGCACGCCTTCACTTTTGACGCAGCCGGGAGCTACGATGCCTTTCGCACGTATGACGTGGAAGTGATAACTTCCGTGCCGGTAACGTTGCAGCGCGTGGCAAGACTGCTGCCGTTGAAAAAGACCGCAGGAAACCTCGGACTGGTGAACTGCGAGGACGAGCCATATTTGGCGGCTGGCTTGGGGTGTGCAATCGGCGTTATGCGCCACCCTATTAACGGCCCGCTGCCAAACGGACTGCCTGACCACGTGTTCCCGATCAACGGACGCGATTTGAAGAGCAGGCTGGACGAGGTGAACCGTGCGCTGAAATGGCACCGCATAGCCGGGCCTTTCGGCGTGGATGCTGACGCGAACATTGACACGGAAAAACTGGAGGACGTCTGGGTGCTCGGGGAACGCGAGACATGGGTGCCCACACGCCATGCGGGGGACACTTTGCGCGAGGCGGCGCCTGCGCGGATGAGCCGCGCCATGCCTTTGCCTATAGTGGAGGGCAGTGGTGAAAAGCCTTTTGTGCTCGCCTCCAAATATCCAAACGGCGCGGTGGCAGTTGCGACGCTCGAGCGCGGCATCTTGCGCCGCACTTATACGCCGCTGGCAAAAGTTACAATAGAGGCGGCTGACTGCAAGTCGCCCATTGGCGTGTTTGGCGCATACGACGCTTTGTGCATACGCTACGCAAAGGATTTGCCGCCGAAGCCGCGTGTGCTGGCGCAGGACTTGAAGGGAAAGACACCTGTTGACATAACAAAGGAGGTGAGGATTGAAGGGCGCAACATGATTGTCCCCGGCAGCGTGATAAACCGCGTTGGGCTTATGGCGGCCACGCCGGGCGACAAGTCGCAGCCGGGAATGGTGATGCTTGTGAAATGACGCAGGTTTGCTTGCTTTAATGTTGTAACTTTGCACCCGGAGTAAAAC
>CAKRMO010000212.1 GCA_934364765.1 uncultured Bacteroidaceae bacterium
TTTTGGGAAAAAACTACATCGGATATAAGAAAAACTACGTCCTATGCAGGAAAAATTACATCTGATATAATTCAAACTACATCAGACCTTTTTTTCGCCCCTTGCAATGCGCTGAAAACTAAAACGTTATGATGAAAACTTAAAACAGGGGTATTTTGCTGTAAATCAGCAGATTGCCTAAAATTCCGTAGGATCGGGAAAAGGGGGTGGGGGAGGCTTTTTGTTGCGGGTGGTGTCATTCCTTGTATCCCGCGAATTTCTGTGCAAAGCCGTGAGCGCGGCTGTCGGATCTCCCACGCCGCCTGTAGCTGCCGCAAGGTGTTTCCAGCCTGTAATGGACTTATTGCCTTGAATTTTGCTTTATTGCGCTGTATGCCTCATACAGCCCCAGCTCGCCGGCTTTGCTGAGGTCTGACAACGCTTCGGTTTTCTTGGAAAGCTGAAGCCGCGCCAGCGCCCTGTTATAGAAGGCCTCGGCAAACTTGGGGTGTATGGAGATGGCCTTGCCGAAAAATATTTCGGCGTTGTTGTAGTCCTTAGCCGCAAGGTATGCGCAGCCACGGTTGTACATTATGTATTCGTTGTTTGGCATCAGCTTTTCGGCGGCTTCGAGGTCGCTGAGCACGGATTGCAGTCCGAGCAGGCTTGAGCCGTGGGCCTTTTCGGATTCCTCGGTGCTGTTTTGGAAGTCGATGATGTATTGCTTCACGGCTGCCCGCTCGAAAAACGCCGCCGCGTTGCTGCCGTCCTTTTCAATGGCCTTGTTAAGGCTGTTGAGCGACGAATTGTAGTCTTTTGCGTCGCTGTAAAGAATTGCGCACGCCATTAGGGTCTGGACTTCGTTGCTGTCGGCTTGCTGTGTGAGGCGGTTTATGTCGGCAAAGAGCAGGTTTACGTCATCTTCGTTTGCCGGCCTTATGGAATTGGTGAGCTTTATCGGGCGCGAGGTCGCTTTCCGTTTGTTCCATTTGTCGAGCTCCTGCCAATAGTGCGAGACGGAGCTTATGGCGTTTGCCGGCTGGCGCGATGTGGAGAACGCGAACACGGGCTTGGCTTTCACCTCCACTTTGTTGTATTGCACTTTGCCGCGATAGTCGTTGGCGTATTTTTCAACGGCGTTGGTGTCTTCCTCAACAACAATCTTCTGATAGTCCTCTATGTTGATTTCGCGGCGGTTGCGTGTGCTTTTGCTGGCGTAGCGTTTGTGGTTGAAAGTGCGGTCAAGCTGTGCCACGAACACTTTTCTCTCGTCGTTTGCCGCCCCTTTGCTGTCGCCCGTTTTCCTGCGGCAGCGTGCCCGCAGTTCGTAGCCGGTCCAAAAATGGGGGTATTCGGCTATCACTTTAGACACGTCTTTTATGGCTTGTCGGTATCCGCCGGTTTTTTCAAGCAGCACGGCGCGGTTGAACAGGGCGAGCAGGTTGTCGGGCTCGGTTTTCAAAACAAAGTCAAAGTCTTGGATTGCGAGATTGTCCTCGCCGACTTGCGCGCGCAGCAGCCCGCGGTTGTAGTGGGCGAGGAAATTCTGCGGGTCAACGTTTATCGCGCTGTCGTAATCGGTCATCGCGTCGCGCAGCCTTTTCTTGTGGTATCTTATGAGGGCGCGGTTAATGTAGTAGTCGGGAATGTTGGGCGAATATTTTATTGCGTGCGTCAGGAGTGTGTCCGCGCTTTCGTGGTTCCCTTGGCTGAAGGCAATCATTCCTCGTGCGCCCCATGCGTCGCCGTTGTTGTGGTTCTTGCTTATGACATAGGCAAAAAGGCTGTCGGCCTTGAGCGTGTCCTTGAGCTGCAAGTTTACCTGCGCCTCTATCTCGTAGCATTTTGTGTAGGACGGCCATTTTGCGTGCATTGTCTGGAGTTCCGCAACAGCCTCGCTGTATTGTTTCAGGTGTATTCGGCACAGCACGCGGTTGTACCACGACACTTGGTCGAGCGGCTTGTATTCTATTACTTTTGAATAGTCGCCCGCCGCCTCCTCATACTTGTCCTGCTTTATGCGGCACAGGCCGCGCAGCTGGTAGCTGTCCTCGATGAAAGGGTTGAGGTCTATCGCCTTTGAGCAGTCGGCCTCCGCGCCTTGATAGTCTTCAAGGTAGAACTTGGCCACCGCCCTGAAATAGTAAGGGTCGTAGAGGAACGGCTTTGCGTTTATTATTTCGTTGAAATACTGTATTGACAGCACATAGTCGTCATAATAGAGCGCATTGCGACCTATCAGCATCACCCTGTCGGTGTTGATTTGCGCCGCCACCGCAAAGGGGAGGAGGGAAAGAAAAAGCAGGAACTTTTTCAAAGGCTTTGGGGCATTGCCGCCGCGCATGGAAAGGCGGCGGTTTGCTGCCGATTTTATTTCAGGTGTCGGTTGAACTTTGTCTTGTATGAGCAGCGGTAGCCGCCGTGGGCGATGGCTTTCATCTTGCGGGCTATCATCTGCCTGCGCAGCGGCGATATTATGTCGGTGAACACATGGCCCTCAAGATGTGAGAACTCGTGCTGCATAACGCGGGCGAGAAATCCGTCGGCCCATTCGTCATGCTCCTCGAAGTTCTCGTCAAGATATTTCACGTGCACCCTTTTGGGGCGCACCACCTTTTCGTGTATTCCGGGTATGCTCAGGCATCCCTCGTCTATGGAGCAGGTCTCCTCGCTGCCCTCTATGACGCGGGCGTTTATGTAGGTTTTGCGGAAGTCCTTGTATTCGGGATAGTCTTCCGCCAAGTCTCTGAGGTCTATGACCACAAGGCGTATCGAAAGGCCTATCTGCGGCGCGGCAAGTCCCACGCCCTCGGCGTTCTCGAGCGTCTCGTACATATTCTCTATGAGCTGCTTGAGGTCGGGATAGTCGGGCGTGATGTCTTCTGCCACTTGGCGCAAAACAGGTTCGCCATATACGTAAATGGGTAGTTTCATGTCTTCTTTTTATTTGGTGTTGCAGCTTTCCATATAGGACTGCAAAATTATGGTTGCGCTTATCTTGTCAACGAGTGCCTTGTTCTGCCTTTCCTTTTTCCGCAGTCCACCGTCGAGCATGGCGCGGTGGGCGAGCACGGAGGTGAACCTTTCGTCGTAAAACTCGATTGGTATTCCGACGGCTTTCCTAAGCCGTCCTGCAAACTCCCTTACCCGGGCGGCGTTCTCCGACGGTGTGCCGTCCGGCTGCGTTGGCATTCCTATCACGATGCGCTCCACCGC
>CAKRMO010000213.1 GCA_934364765.1 uncultured Bacteroidaceae bacterium
TTTTCAGGCTCAACGCTATTTATCTGTCATTCTGTAAATTACAGCACAAAATATTTTTTCTTTTTTTGATATAAAACTTATTTCGTACCTTTGTATTAAATAAACGCCCGAACAAATTTGGCATACACAAACGCAAAAATGGCACAATATTATGACATGAAAGGCATGAAAGCCACATTCCGCACGCTGGGCTGCAAGCTCAACTACGCCGAAACGTCCGCCATTGAGGACAAGCTGCACGCCGTGGGCGTGGAGACGTGCGATGGCGGCAACGCGGACATTTGCCTTGTGAACACTTGCTCGGTTACGGAAATGGCCGACCATAAGTGCCGGCAGGTCATCCACAAGCTCGTGAAAGACAACCCGGACGCCTTTGTCGCGGTAATGGGATGCTATGTGCAGCTGCAGCCGCAAAAGGTGGCGGAAATAAAGGGCGTTGACCTCGTGGTGGGCATGGAAGACAAAGGGCGCATACTGGAATACATTGCCGAAGGCATTGCGCAGAAACGCCGCCGGCACGAAGCCCTGCACATTCAGAAAAGCGGCGCAATGCGCGACATCAGGACTTTCGTCCCCTCGTGCTCACGCGGCGACAGGACAAGGTATTTCCTCAAGGTGCAGGACGGATGCGACTACTTCTGCACCTACTGCACCATTCCCTATGCCCGAGGGCTCAGCCGCAGCCCCTCGGCGGACTCGGTTGTGGCACAGGCAAAGCAAGTGGCGGCGCAAGGGGGCAAGGAGATAGTTATCACGGGCGTGAACATAGGCGATTTCGGAAGGAAGGGCGGCGAGAACTTTGAAATGCTCGTGAAAGCCCTCGACGGCGTGGAGGGGATTGAGCGTTACAGGATTTCGTCAATCGAACCGAACCTCCTGACAAAAGAGATTATAGACTTCTGCGCAAAATCGCGCCGTTTCATGCCCCACTTCCACATTCCGCTGCAAAGCGGGAGCGACACGGTGCTGAAACTTATGCACCGCAGATACGGCACAAAGTTTTTCGCCGAAAAAATATCCGAGGTGCACAACGCCATGCCCGACGCCTTCATAGGGATTGACGTTATCGTTGGCACAAGGGGCGAGACACCGGAACTTTTCGGGGAGACGCTCGAATTTCTCGAGGCTCTCGACTTTGCGCAGCTGCACGTGTTCCCCTACTCCGAGCGTCCCGGCACACAGGCATTGAAGATACCGTATATTGTAAGGCAGCAGGACAAGCACGAGCGCACACAGCGGCTCATCGCCCTGTCGGAAAAAAAGCGCAAGGACTTCTACCGCAAATTCAGCGGCACAACAAGAAAGGTGCTTTTCGAACATACGGTGCACAACGGCATGATCCACGGCTTCACCGACAACTACATCCGCGTGGAAGTGGCGGCTGAAAATGCCCAAGACCTTGACAACAGACTTGCAAACGTGGTTCTCGGCGGCTTCAACGCCGGGGAAACCGCACTCAAAGGCACTATTATATTATGAAACGTATTGCGGTTGTAATCCTAAACTACAACGGAGCGGAAATGCTCAGGCGCTTTCTGCCCAACGTGCTGGAAAACTCGCCCGAGGCCAACGTATATGTGGCCGACAACGGCTCCACCGACAATTCCGTGGAGACAATGAGGCGCGAGTTCCCGCAAATCCCGCTCATGGAGTTCGACAAAAACCACGGCTTCGCCGAAGGCTACAATCTGGCAATAGGGAAAGTCGGAGAGGAATACGCGCTGCTGCTTAATTCCGACGTGAAAGTTTCGCCCCGGTGGCTTCAGCCGCTGCTCGAATATATGGACAATAACGCCGATGTGGCTGCCTGCCAGCCCAAGATACTTTCCTACCGCGACATGGCCTGTTTCGAGTACGCCGGGGCGGCGGGAGGTTTTATCGACAAATGGGGCTATCCGTACTGTCGCGGCAGGATTTTCGGCACGGTGGAGAAAGACGAGGGGCAGTACAACACCCCGGCTGACGTGTTCTGGGCCACGGGGGCGGCGCTTATGGTGAGGCGGGAAGTTTACGCCGACAATGGCGGGCTCGACCCGCGCTTCTTCGCCCACATGGAGGAGATAGACTTCTGCTGGAGGCTTCGCAGCCGGGGCTTCCGCATTGTGTGCGTCCCGCAAAGCTACGTGTTCCACATCGGAGGCGCAACGCTGCAAACCACAAACCCCAAGAAAATATATCTTAACTTCCGCAACAACCTGCTGATGCTTTTCAAGAACACGCCGCAGGAACGCCTTGAAAGCGTTATGCGCTTCCGCAAAATCTTCGACAACGTTGCGGCGTTCAAATACCTGCTCACAGGGGACAGAAAGGCTTTTTGCGCCATACGCAAGGCACGCCGCGACTTCAAGGCCATGAAAGAAGGCTTTGAGGACGCACGCCGCGAGAACCTTGCCAAAGCCACTGTGGCGCACATCCCGGAACAGGCCAATTACAGCATACTGCGCCTTTACTACATAGGCATGAAACACAAATTCTCACAACTTCCATGACACCCGCACTATACCTCATACCCACCGTGCTTGGCGACTCGCCCGCAGAATACGTATTTCCGCCGGCAAACCGCGACATTATCCTTGGCATAAGGCACTTCATCGTGGAGGAGACCCGCACGGCAAGGCGCTTCCTCAAGTTTGTTGACAAAAGCATAGACATAGACAGCCTCACGTTCCACCCCATGGGAAAGCACGCCGACACCGTGGCGTTCGGTGAATACCTCGCCCCGCTCAAAAGCGGCGAGGCCGTGGGCATGATAAGCGAAGCCGGATGTCCTGCCGTTGCCGACCCTGGGGCTGCAATCGTGGCCATTGCGCAAAAGGCGGGAATGAAAGTCGTGCCGCTTGTAGGGCCGTCGTCAATACTCCTTGCGCTGATGGCATCGGGCATGAACGGGCAAAGCTTCGCCTTCAACGGCTACCTGCCCATTGACGAGGGCGAAAAGGTGAGGGCGTTGAAACATTTCGAGGCGCGCGCCGCAAAGGAGAAACAGACGCAGATGTTCATCGAAACGCCATACCGCAACAACAAGTTCATTTCCCTGCTGCTGAAAACCCTTTCGGCATCCACGCGCCTTTGCATCGCTGCGGGGGTAACGTGCAGCAACGAGAACATTAAGACCAAAAGCGTGGCGGAATGGCGCAAGGCGGAAATTCCAGACCTAAGCCACACTCCGGCAATATTCGCCATAGGCT
>CAKRMO010000214.1 GCA_934364765.1 uncultured Bacteroidaceae bacterium
TGACAGGCAAAAGGGTTTGGATGGTGAAACATTCATGCCCTTTTGTTTTTGCCCCTTTATGTTTTTACGCCCCTGCCAGATTTTCTTCGGGATTGCGAAAGTGTCCCAAATTGCGTAAGGTGTTGAGTTTCAGAAAAATGCCCAAACAGAAAATGCGCGGTGTAATGAACTGTTTTTTATGGACTTGCAGGTGGACGAAAAAGGTCTGATGTAGGAAAAATTATGTCTGATGTAATTTTTCCTGCATGGGACATAGTTTTTTCTATGTCCTATGTAGTTTTCACGCCATTTACAGGCGCATGGCTTTCCTCGCAATGTATGACACCCTTGGCCGTGTTTGCAAATGGCGTAATCCAATTCCTGATTTTGAGAAGGGTTTTATCCCCTCAAAGACGACGGGGCTTGAAAAGCCGAAGCCGATAATTTTTTTGCGGTGTCAGGCTTTTCAATCAAATATTCTGCACAGGGCATACACTACAGCCCCAAAACCGACAAAATATCCTTTAAGATAGTTGATATAGTTTATTGTAAAGCTCGGAGGGAAGGTGTTCCTGTCGTTATATGCTATTTTCAGGAATGTAATGCCAAAGAATATCGCGCAAATGCTGTCGTATTTTTCAAGGATAATGGTTATAATCCCCAAGCATACCATTATTATTGAAAAAGTCAGGTAAACGCCGTGGAGAACGGCCCTTGCCGACTTTCTGTTTTTGATAACGGAATATGTTGCCGCAATTCCTGTTACGGTTGCCAATATTCCCCAAACATGGATATAGCTCATATTCCTTTCACGGACCGGTGGCGGTCGTGGCGCAGGTAGAGGCCCGCGAGAATGGTTCCGGAAATGGAGTGCCATGCGCAGCTTATGGCGCACGGAAGCACGGCAAGCGGCTGGGCTGCAAAGAAGTTGGAGGCGAGCACTGTGGCAAGTCCTGCGTTCTGCATTCCCACCTCGATGCTTATGGTGCGCTTTTTGGCGGTGCTGAACCTTGCGAGTTTTCCTGCAAACCAGCCCAGCAGGTAGCCAAGGCTGTTGTGGCAGAACACTACGCCGAACGTCCAGATGAAGAGTACAATGCCGCGCGAAACCAGGTCGTCGTGAACCGTTGATATTACCCCGCCCACAATCATGGCGAGGCATAGCACGCTTACTCCCGGCATCAGTTTTTGCAGGGTGGGGAAGCAGCTGCGTTTGCTGTAGAAATAGTTGAGCGTGCAGCCAATGGCGACGGGAATGATGGTAACAATGAGAATGTTGAGGAACATTCCTATTGTGTCAACCTCGACTATTTGCCCAGCGGTGAGCTTCATGAGGAATGGTGTCATAATGGGGGCGAGCAGGGTTGAGGCGCACGTCATTCCTACGGAAAACGCCACGTCCCCACGGCACAGGTAGGACATTATGTTGCTCGACACTCCGCCGGGGCAGCAGCCTACGAGCAGTATGCCAATGGCGATTGGGGGATAGAGGCGGAACACGTGTACAAGGATGTATGCCACGCCCGGCATGATGATGAATTGCGCCGCCGCGCCGATGAAAATGTCCAGGGGGCGGCGGGCAAGTATGCGGAAATCCCCTGCCGTGAGGGTTAGTCCCATTGTGAGCATGATGACACCTAGTATAACGGTTTGTGTGTTGCCTCTCACCCAGCCGAAGGTGTGGGGAAGGAAAAATGCCAGAACGGCAACCCCTATGATGAAGAATGAGGTGTAGGCGGCGAGCCAGCGGCTGACGGCCAGCAGAGTTTTAATCATTGGCTTGTTGTTTGGTTGTTTTTGATATTATAATGAAGCTGTGAGGCATTGTTGCCCCACAGCTTTTTTACTGTATGCTCGCACACTGCCTATTTTGAGGGTTCGGGCAGTTGCAGTTTCTCTATTCCGCCCGTTATGGGGTTGAGGAACACTTGGGTCTCCATTTTCTTGTTGAAAAGCTCTGCGCCGAGATGCTCCACGTTGCCGAACTGTCCCATGGGGTATGTGCCGGAGGCGAGGACGTTTTCGGGCGTGAAGATTTTCACCTCCACTTCGGACGGAACGTTATAGCGCACGTCCATTACCTCTTTCTTTTTCTTGCCGTCCGCAACCGGGGCGGGCACGGTGTGCTTGTCCTTGATGCTTATGTAAACCGGTTCTCCCGCAAGGTTGTCAGCCTCTATTGCGCCGAGCTTTTTTGAGAAACGGAAAAGCACCTCCTGTTTGTCTTCTGTCGGGATGTAAACAAAGTCTGTCATGCGTGTCTCTGTGGTTTCCGTTCCCTTGAAGAGCTGCAAAAGGGCGGTTTCCTGCGTGTTGAGACTGTTTATCATCAGTTTCAGCTGCTCGCCGTCTTTGGGCATATTGTCGGCTTCGCCCTTTGCGAGAGCCGAGCGCGACTCGCGTATGTCGTAAATTTCGGCGGCTGTGAGTTCCGCCTGTTTTGAAACGCTGCCTGCAGTGAGTATTTCCTGCGTCATGTAGTCGCGGGGATTGAGGTTGTTGTCCTTTACCGTGGGTTTGGGCATTTCGGGAGTGGCGGTTGGGGGCGCGGCTTGCGCGTTGACCGACATGAGTATGCCTGTTTTTGTGAGCGAGGCAAGCGGGGCGGATGTCTTTTGCGACAGTTTTATGGAAAAGATCTTGCTTTCGTCGGGCACGCCTTCGGTGAAGATTTTCACATCGTCAATTTTCCATGTGGTAGTGGCCTCTTTGGGGATGTTGTTGAGGCGCAGGTAACGCTCGGAGTATGGTCTGAAATCCCCCGGGGTGTATTTCACGCAGGTGGCTGTTACCCTTATCCTAAGCTCCGTGCGTGGAAGGTAGTAGGTAATCCCTTCGGCTGTGATGCCGGGAGAGTAGGGCGTAACTTCTGTCTGGGCTGAAACGCCTAATGCGGAAAGCGCCATTAGGCAGGAAAATATGAAAGACTTGTTCATTTTCTGTATTTGCTATGTTTCAACAGGTTTTGTTACAATGTTTTTGGGAGCGTTCATGCAGTGCGCGCAACTTCATGAACGCTTTGGGGATATTGCTTACTATGTCAGAGGCGATGAGACCGTCCTCGCCTAAGCCGGCTGCGGCAAGGTCTCCGGCAAGACCGTGCAGGAAAACTCCGAGGCGGCACGCCTCGTCTTGCGGATATCCTTGGGCGAGAAGCGACAGCAGAACGCCGGTCAGCACGTCTCCGCTTCCGGCTGTTGCCATTCC
>CAKRMO010000215.1 GCA_934364765.1 uncultured Bacteroidaceae bacterium
GTATGAAGAGTGTATTTGTTTCGCTTTATCTGTTTTTCCTATCCAAAAGGAATTGCTTGAATGCGCCGAAATCCTTGCCAAGCTCCTCGCTTTTCTTTTCGCCTTTCAGAAAATCCCTGAGGCGTGCGGGCATTTCGGCTTCACGGCCTATGGCTTTCATTATCACCTCGCCGAATTTCGCGGGGTGCGCCGTTTCGAGGAAAATTCCCGTTTCGCCCGGCTTTATCAGCGATTTGAGCGCGCGGTAGGCGCAGGCCCCGTGTGGGTCGGGTATGTAGTTGTCGCGTTCGTAAACGTCCTTTATAGTTTCGAGTATTTCCGCGTCGCTAACCTTGAAGCCTGATATTTCGGCGGCAATGGCGGCGTGGCTGTTTCCGTACAGCTCCAGTATTCTTGCAAAGTTGCTCGGCGCGCCCACGTCCATGGCGTTGGCGTAAGTCTGCACCGACGGGCGCGGGCTGTATTTGCCCGTTTGCAGGTATTCAAGGAACACGTCGTTTTCGTTGTTGGCGGCTATGAAGCGGCTTATGCCCAGCCCCATGCGCTTGGCTATGAGTCCTGCGGTGATGTTGCCGAAATTTCCGCTCGGCACGCACACCGCCACGTTCCTGTCCGCGCCTTGGGCTTTCAGTTGCGCCAGGGCGCGGAAGTAGTAGAACGACTGCGGCAGCAGCCGCGCTATGTTTATGGAGTTTGCCGACGTGAGGCGCATTGCGGCGTTCAGACCGCTGTCAACGAAGGCTTGTTTCACGAGCCTCTGGCAGTCGTCGAATGTGCCGTCAATCTCTATTGCCGTAATGTTTTTTCCCAGAGTCGCAAACTGGCTTTCCTGCACACGGCTCACCTTGCCTTTGGGGTATAGCACATACACGTTTATTCCCTCAACGCCGAGAAAGCCGTTTGCGACAGCCGAGCCCGTGTCGCCCGAAGTCGCCACGAGAACGTTGAGCGTCCTGCCGTCGCTTTTCGCGAAATGCGCCAGGAGGCGTGCCATGAACCTTGCGCCCACGTCCTTGAACGCCAATGTGGGGCCGTGGAAAAGTTCGAGGGCGTAGATGTTGTCCTCTATTTTGTTTATCGGAGTGTCGAAGGCGAGTGTTTCGGCTGTTATGCGGTTTATCACCTCCGAGCTCACTCCCGGGAAAAGCGCGCGCGCCACGCGCTGCGACATTTCCGTGAAGCTCATGTCGGCAAGGTTGTCAAAAAACACCTGCGGCAGTTGTGTGATCCTTTCGGGCATGAACAGTCCGCCGTCGGGCGCAAGCCCGCGCGTTACGGCTTCAGACAGTTCAACGGGGGAGGTTTTATGGTTGGTGCTGTAGTATTTCATCGTTTTTAGTGTTTCATGAATTCTTTAATGAACTGGTTCTCTATAAGCAGGCCGTAGCTTCCGCTTTTGCAGGAAAACTCGTCGAACTTCTCCACGCCGTCGGGCTGTATGCCGGGATAGAAAATCAGGAACGGCACCGGCTCGTTGGTGTGGGTGCGGTGCTTGCAGGGTGTGGGGTGGTCGGGAAGCACGGCTATGGCCACAGGCTCGTCAAAGCCCTTTACGGCGTTCATCACCGGGCCCACAATCCTTTTGTCGAGGTTTTCGATGGTTTTCAGTTTGAGTTCCACATCGCCGTCGTGCCCCGCCTCGTCGCTCGCCTCAACGTGCAGGTAAACGAAATCGGTGCGCTTCAAGGCCTCTACTGCCGCTTTGGCTTTTCCCTCATAGTTGGTGTCGGCAAGCCCTGTTGCGCCTTCCACGTCAATGCATTCCAGCCCTGCGTATTTGCCTATGCCGCGAATAAGGTCCACCGCCGTTATTACCGCCCCGCTGCGTATTTTGCCGGGGAAGGAGTCTTCCAAGGTTTCCATCTTTGGGCGGAAGCCGCCGCTCCACGGCCAGATGCTGTTGGCGGGGTCTTTGCCCTCGCTTATGCGCCGCAGGTTGAGCGGGTGGCTTTTCAGCAGCTCCTGCGATTTCAGTATAAGGCTGTTCAGGAGTTTTGCGGTCCCCTCGCCCTCGGGCGCGGTGGCTTTTACGAGCAGCGGCATGAACGGCTGTCCCGGCACATCGTGCGGCGGCACGCATTCTATGTGTTTGTCCCCGCCCTTAATCACGAGCAGGTGGCGGTATTGTATTCCCGTGTGGAAATGTATTTTGTCGCTGCCGAGCTTTTCCTGAAGAAATCTTATGAGCACGTCGCCTTCTTCGGTTTCGAGCCTGCCCGCCGAATGGTTCTTTATGTTTCCTCCGTCCACGCAGATGAGGTTGCAGCGCAGCGCGAAGTCGTCATCTCCAAGCTCAACGCCGATGCTTGCCGCCTCCAAGGGGCCGCGTCCCTCGTAAACCTTCCTTTGGTCATATCCCAAAATGGCCGAGTTTGCCACTTCGCTTCCGGGGTGGAAGCCGTCGGGTACGGTTTTAAGCATTCCCGTGCGCCCCATCGAGGCGAGCTTGTCCATGTTTGCCGTGTCGGCATATTGCAGCGGCGTTTTGTTTCCGAGCTCCTTTATTTTCCAGTCAGCCATACCGTCGCCCAAAATTATGATATGTTTCATTTTTTGCAGTGTTTTAATGTCCGCAACCCTTTGGAGCGGGGCTGTGCGGACGCGCCTTGGCGCATTTCGAGATACGCGTATTGTCTTGTGTGGCGCACTCTGTTTGTTTGTTTAAGTTTGTTTGGTTATGTTTTGCTTGCTCCTGCAAGCGCGTTCCGCGTAGGGACGCAAAAAATGCCTCAACCCCGAAGGGTCGTGGTAGTGACTGTACCGGCGGTTGTGGAAAGCAACCGTGTCAAAGCGTAGTATGTGAATCTTCCGTCCATCTCTGTCTTTAACAGGTGCAAAGATACGCAAATGATTTCGTAAAGGGCGGAAAGGTTGCAATTTTTTGCCTTTTCGCCCGTTTTTCTTGCTATTTTCCAGAAAATCCGGCGGAACAAAGGGGCGTAAACGGCGTTTTGCAAAATCTGCATTGCAGAAGCGGGCGGGCAAATCCTTTCCGGTTGCGGGTGTCGTGCAATGGCGGACTAAACATGGGGTGTTTGCGAGGGGTAGTGCGGTGGATGATTAAAACTACATGGGACGTGGAAAAAACTACGTCCTATACAGGAAAAAATATATCAGATATAATTCAAACTACATCAGACCTTTTTTTGCCCATTGCAAGTATTTGAAACCCAAAAACTTAT
>CAKRMO010000216.1 GCA_934364765.1 uncultured Bacteroidaceae bacterium
CCGCGACACCGACGAAGCAGAGCACGCCGACAGCCACGCATTCCACACCCCATTCTACAGAATAGTTTTCTCCACAAAATTCCTCAGCCTCAGTTCGGGCGAACTGCAACGTATGCGCGAAAACATGAGGAACATAAAAATAGACAGCTGCAAACACACCGTCAAAAACATAATACTATACATCGGCGAGAGCTATAACAAGCACCACTCCCAACTCTACGGCTACACCCTCGAAACCACGCCAAACCAAAAGGCAATGGCCGGCGAGGGCGCGCTGGTTGTGTTCAAGGACGCCGTAACGCCGTGGAATGTTACGAGCAATGTTTTCAAGGACGTGCTTTCCACCCACTCCACCGACCAAAGCGGCTCGTGGACTGACGGAGCGCTGATACCCGGAGTGCTTAAAAAGGCGGGCTACAAGGTGGCTTTCATCACCAGCCAGTTCTACAAAAGCCCCAACCTCGGGGTTGTGGACTTCAACGGCAGTTTCTTTCTGAACGACAGGGAAATTGAGCGCGAATGTTTCGACCACCGCAACAAATACCGCAAAGCCTACGACACCACGCTCATAGAGGAGATTGACAAGTTCCCAGCCGGCGAATGCAACTTCATTATCTTCCACGGCATGGGGCAGCACCAGGAATACAACAAGCGTTTCGGGAAAGGCGACGTGCATTTCACCGTAGGCGACTACCCTTCGCGCCACGACCTCACCGTTTACGAAAAGCAGATAATAGCCGACTACGACAACGCCACGCGCTACAACGACAAGGTGGTCAGGATGCTGTGCGACCGCTTCAGGAACGACGACGCCGTTGTGGTTTACCTGCCCGACCACGGCGAGGAAGTTTTCGACCGCCTGCACTCCTACGGACGCGACCACAACGCCGAAGTGTCGGCCGACATAGCTTATTCGGAATTTGAAGTACCTTTTGAGATTTGGTTCTCGCCAAAGGCAAGGCAAAAGCACGCAGAAATCTACAACGCCGCACTCAACGCCGCCGCCAAGCCATTCTCCACCGACGACCTGCCCCACCTGCTCATGGGCTTGGCGGGAATTTCATCGCCGCTCTACGATGCGCGGCGCGACTTGCTCAATCCCGCGTTCAACGCCTCGAGAAAACGCATACTGAAGCGCACCGTGGACTACGACTCGCTGATGAACGCCGCAAAAAACAGAAAACCCACATGGAGACAATAGTTTCGCGGCGCGACTCGGCGTTCCTCAAGGGCATTGCAATACTCGCAATCGTGCTTCATAACTTCTGCCACTGGATTCCGGGGAGCGTGGCGGAAAACGAGTACAATTTCAGTGTGCGGAACACCCTCAACCTTTTGGACATACTGCAAAACGGCGGGCCGCACATGGTGCTAAACCTGTTTTCATACTTCGGATGCTACGGCGTGCCTGTTTTCCTGTTCATCAGCGGCTATGGCGTGGCAAGGAAATACGAGGGCGGCGCAAGCCCCACGGCAACCGCCCCCTCCGTGTGGCGTTTCGTGAGATACAACGCCCTGAAGCTCTGGCGGCTGATGTTTGCCGGCGTGCTGCTGCTCTACATATACGAAAGCGCGTTCACCACTGGCTGGCGGCACGGCTGCATGAACATCGTGTGGCTGTTCAGTTTCCTGACCAACTTCTTTCCACAGGCAAACCCCGGCATACTTCCCAAGCAGGATTTGCTTCTCGGCCCGTGGTGGTACTTTTCGCTAACAATGCAAATGTACCTGCTCTACCGCCTGTGGTATTGGGGGCGCGGCAAAAAGGCAATCGCCGCGAGCGCGGCGGTTTGCGTGCTGCTGCAAGTGGTTGCCGTAACCGTATGCAACGATGCCAGCCAGACCATGCTTCATTATCTGCGCTACACGCTGCTTGCCTGTCTGCTGCCGTTCGCCCTCGGCGTATGGGCTGCGCGATTCGGCATAAAGACCAACGCCGCCGTATATGCGATATGCGCCATTGTGTTCGCTGCGTCGCTTTTCAATGTGTTTGCATGGATATTGGCACCGCCGGCACTCGCCGTTCTCACAATCCCGCTCAAAAGCATCAGCGCGGCGTGGCTTCGCAAACCCGCAGAGTGGCTTGGCGGAATATCCGCCGCGCTTTTCGTGCTCCACCCCATAGTGCGCTGCTTCATCAACCCCCGCTACGGCGGAAACGTGTATGCTATGCTGGCGGAATACCTTGCCATCAGCATTGCCGCCGCATGGCTGCTGACAAAACTGTTGAACCTCTTTCCCAAGCCCAGACTATGATTTCAAAAACCGAAGCCGACGCAATGGCGCAAAGATACCGCGAAGTGAACGAGAGCTACGGCAATACGCTCGTCTTCCGCACCGGCATCGACGCAGGGTTCTTTGCCGAGTTCAAGTATCTCGTCCACGCCGTGATATACTGCCTTGAACACAAACTCCAGTTGCAGCTCTACAGCCGTGGGGCTAACTACGGCTGGAACAAGGGCTGGGACGACTATTTCATGCCGTTTTGCAAAGAGGTTGGCGAGCCTTACCATTCGCGCCTCAACGTACACTCGCTGCAAAGCCTGTATATCTTAAAAAAACTTAATCCCGGCATTTCGGCGGCAAACTTGGCGAAATGGAAGCTGAAAACGTTTTTTAACAACAAGCTCTGCCGCATTGAAAACCTGCGTGCATACGGAACGGCGGCACTCTCCACCTCCGACATCCCGCCCCACAAGGTTCGCAACCGCATATCAATACCCCAACTCGGCATTGAGGGAAACTACATCGAGGTGTTCCGCGCCATAGCCTCGATGCTGTGGCGTTTCAATCCCGAAACCCGCGAAGCCGCCGACACACTTATAAAAAGCCTCGGACTCCCGGAACATTATGCCGCCACACAAATACGTGGCGGAGACAAGGTTACGGAGGTGGAACTTTACGAACCCGCGTTTTTTGCAAGAACCTTGGAGCGAAACACCGCCCTGCGAGATGTGCTGCTGCTCACCGATGACCATTCCATTCTTGAGGCTGTGCGCCAGAGCCACCCGCAATTCCGCTGGCACTCACTCTGTTCGCCCGAGGAAAGGGGCTATTACAACAATTCGTTCACCCAAACCGCAGCCGATGCAAAACGGGAACAAATGCAGCGGTTTCTCGCGCAGATAGACGCTATGATGCGTGCCGACTTTTTCACAGGCAGCATAACCGTAGGCC
>CAKRMO010000217.1 GCA_934364765.1 uncultured Bacteroidaceae bacterium
GCACGAGCATGGGCAGCGAGGCCGACTCTGTCGGGTTTATGAAAATGAAAATGCCGGCAAGCATAACCAACGCCGATATTACATAAAAAAGCGCCGGGGTGCGCACGCTTTTGGAGCAAAGGCGGAAGCTTACTATCTGGAACGCGCCCGCCAGAACAAGGAATGCGCCCAAAATGAACATTGATATGGTAATGAAAGCCGAGGGCATGATCGAAAGCACCAAGCCGAACAGTATGCACCCCACGCTTGTGAGCGGGAACTGCGTTTGCTGGCCTTCGGAATATTGGTCAATGCTCCTTACAGCCTTTATGTTGTATATCACCGACACTATGCCTATCAGCAGGAACAGCACGCCGATAAGCGTTACTATGATTTTGGTTGCGGTTTCGGGGTTGAGTGCAAGGAGAATTCCGATGACAAGGGCTATTGCCGCCCTTAAAATTGCGAAGATGGGTTTGCTCATGGTCTTGTTTATTTTATTTTTTGCGAAGTTACTCACTTATTTTGTTTTCCGCCTACAGCTTTTGCCTATTTTTGCATAGAAACAAAAACGAGTGGGCTTATGTTGACAATGTATTTGGCACGCCACGGCGAAACAGAGGAAAACCGTGCGCAGATATTGCAGGGACAGACAGGAGGACACCTTACCCAGCTTGGCATAAGCCAGGCGCACGGGTTGGGGGAGAAGCTGAAGGATGAGGTTTTTGACGCAGTGGTGTCGAGTCCGCTGAAACGCGCCGTTGACACAACACAGATAATACTCGGCTATGGGCACGAAAACAAAATAGAGCTTTGCGACCTGCTGAAAGAAAGGGACTGGGGGGAGTTTACGCTGCATACGTACGCCGAGGCGCGCAAACTGGAAAAACTGCCCGACAGCGTGGAGACGCTCGAGCAGGGAATGGAGCGCGGACGGCGGTTTGCGAACCTTATGTTCAGGAAATACAACGGCAGGAAAATACTGTGTGTGGGGCATGGGTTCATTGACCGCTGCATACTGTCCATGATATACGGCGTTGACAAGGACGAAATTCCCCGCATGGAAAACGCGGAATGCAGGATTGTGGAGATGAGCGCCGAGATATTGCGGACAGGGGCTTGCGACATGGAGGACGAAGTGTCTGCAAACTGACGCTATTCCTGTTTTTGAGGAAGTATTTCGTCAAACACCGCCATTGCGGCTTCGGGGGTGGGGATGTTGCCAACCGACATCTTGCGCTTGCCGTTGCTTTCGTCAAGCTTGCAGCGGTGTATGTGGCTCATGGCATAGTCTATAATGCTTCCGAATGTGTTGCTTTTGTAGAACGGACTCGCATTGTCGGCCACAAAGAAAAGCGTCATGCCTTTGTTTTTCATGAAAACCTTTTCCACACCGAGCGCACGCGCCTTGCGTCGCAGCGCGGGCATTAGCATGAGGGCTTCCGCCTGACGTGGCGGCGTGCCGAAGCGGTCAATGAGGTGCTGGCGGTATCGTTGCAGCTCGGTGTCGCTTGAAATGGAATCGAGTTCGCGGTAAAGCATAATCCTTTCGCTTGTCCCGGGAACGTATGTCTCGGGGAAGAACATGGGAATGTCGCTCTCCACGTTGCAGTCCTCGACAAAGAAACTCCCCTCGCCATCCTTTGACTGCTGTATATCGTCTTTGTAAAGGTCTGAAAACTCCTGCGTCTTCAGCTCGTTGACCGCTTCGTTGAGCACGCGTTGGTATGTTTCGTAGCCCAAATCGGCGATGAAGCCGCTTTGTTCCGCGCCCAAAAGATTTCCTGCCCCGCGTATGTCGAGGTCTTGGAGCGCGATGCTGAAGCCGCTGCCCAAATCGGAGAAGCCTTCAATGGCTTCGAGGCGGCGGCGCGCGTCATCGGGAAGGGACGATATGGGCGGCGCGAGAAGGTAGCAGTATGCCTTTTTGTTTGAACGCCCCACGCGTCCGCGCATTTGGTGAAGGTCGCTCAGCCCGAAGTTTTGCGCCCCCTCTATTATAATTGTATTGGCGTTTGGGATGTCCACTCCGCTTTCTATAATGGTTGTTGACACCAATACATCGAAATCAAAATTCACGAAGCCTGTAATGACTTTTTCCATTTCCTCGGGCGGCATCTGTCCGTGTCCTATCGCGACCCGTGCCTCCGGGACAACACGGTTTATCATCGCCTTTATGTCCGGCAGTTTTGAAATCCTGTTGCATACGAAAAACACCTGCCCTCCGCGTGCAAGCTCGCGGTTTATAGCTTCCGAAACCGTTTCTTCGTTGAATGTAATGAGTCCTGTGTCTATCGGGTATCTGTTTGGCGGGGCTGTGCGTATTACCGAAAGGTCTCTCGCCCCCATTAGCGAGAACTGCAATGTGCGCGGTATAGGGGTGGCTGTAAGCGTGAGGGTGTCTATTTCCGTTTTTATCTGGCGCAGCTTTTCTTTCACCGAAACGCCGAATTTCTGTTCCTCGTCGATAATGAGCAGTCCGAGGTCGTGAAATTTGATGCTTTTTCCTGTAAGTTTGTGCGTGCCTACGATAATATCTATCTTGCCGTCGGCGAGGTCTTTCAGCACTTCTTTTGTCTGTTTTGCCGTCCTTGCCCGCGACAGATAGTCCACGCGCACAGGGAAACCTTTCAGGCGTTCGCTGAAAGTGCGGTAGTGCTGGAGCGCAAGCACGGTTGTCGGCACGAGCACCGCAACCTGCTTGTTGTCGCACGCGGCCTTGAATGCGGCGCGTATGGCAACTTCTGTCTTTCCAAAGCCAACGTCTCCGCAAACAAGGCGATCCATGGGGCGCGCCTTCTCCATATCCTCCTTTACTGCCTGGCTTGCCTTTGACTGGTCGGGCGTGTCCTCATAAAGAAACGAGGCTTCGAGTTCATGCTGCATATAATTGTCCCCGCTGAACGCAAATCCATTTTTTGACCGCCTTTCGGCATAAAGTCTAATAAGGTCGCGTGCGATGTCCTTAATCCTTTTCTTTGTGCGCTCCTTTATGCGCTGCCATGCGCCTGTGCCAAGGTGGCTGACTTTTGGCGGCGTGCCTTCTTTGCCGCGATATTTGCTTAGTTTGTGAAGTGAGTTTATGGAAACCATCACGATGTCGCCGCCAGCATACACAAGCTTTATCGATTCCTGCCGCGCATTTCCCTCGCCTGTATGCACCAGTCCCATAAATTGCCCCACGCCGTGGT
>CAKRMO010000218.1 GCA_934364765.1 uncultured Bacteroidaceae bacterium
GCATCGTAGCGTTCGCGCTCCTCCTTGCTCATTTTGAAGCGGTCGTAAGCCTCCTGATCGAGAAACATTGCGTAAACGTCCTTCTGCGTCCCCCAGCTTCCGTGGTTGCGGTATCCGTCGCGGTCGCTCGCAAAAACAACAGCCTTGCCGCCGAGAGCCCAATGCGCCTTGCCGTCGCTGTAACCGCTCTCGGTGAGGTTCACAACCTTTGAGCCGTCGGCGTAAACAAGCGCAACGTCGGCGTTGTTCCATCCGCCGCCGCCCATGTATGTGGCGAGAAGATACTTGCTGTTGGGCGACCATTCAAAGTAAAGGTCAAAGTCGGTGTAGGAATAGTTGTCCTTTCCCGGCAGCACGGTGCGCGATGTCTTCGAGGCCATGTCGTAAACGCGCAGCTCGCTGCGGTTAGCCCAATATGCCACCTTTTTGCCGTCGGGCGAGAATGCGGGGGCGTAGCAAGCCTCCTTGCCCGCGATTAGCGGCTTCTCTTTCAGCTCGCGTGCGTAAACAAAGTTGTCATCGTCCTTGCGCGGCATGGTTGTCTTGTATATCCCCCAAACGCCGTTGCGTTCGCTGTCATATACAAGCGTCTTGCCGTCGGGCTAAATCGATACGTTGGCTTCCGCCTCGGTTGTGTTGTTTATCCGCTTCGAGGTCTCGTAGTCGGGGGTGGTAACATAAACCTCGCCTCTCGCAACGAAGGCGATAAGCTTCTCGTCCTTGCTCACCGACAGTCCGCCCAATCCGCCGCTCCTCACGGTTTCCGTCCTGTGGTCGTCGTGGGTGTTGTCCGAGATTATCTTCAAGTCCAGGCGTTTCGGCTCTTCGCCCTCACTCATCGTGTAAAGGTCGCCGTTGTAACTGAAACTCATGCGGCCGTTTTCGGCAACCGACAGGTAGCGCACGGGGTTTTTCTTGAAGAAAGTTATCTGTTTCTTGCCGCTGCCGTCAATGTTGCGCTTCCACACGTTGAGCGAGCCGGAACTTTCCTCGAGATAGTAATAGCTTTTGCCGCCGGGCGCCCACTGAGGGTTGCGGCATTCGCCTGCATAGTCGGAAAGTTTCTTGTATGTGCGCTTTGCGGGGTCGAGGCTCGTCAGCCAGATGTCGCGGGTTACCGGCGATGTGTGGTGTTTGCGCCATGTGTCCTCCATTCCCTTTTTGTCCTGATACAGCACCTCGCCTTGGGCGTTTACGGATATGCCTGTCATGAACAGCTCGGAGAACTTCTTGGGGCGCGAAGCCGCCGTGTCAACCGAATAAACCTGCTGGAACTGTCCGGGAAAAATGCCGTCCTCCGCCGTAGGCATATAATATGAGCGGTAGAGTATGCGCCCGTCGGGAAGAAAAGCCTCCACCATCTCGCTTGCCGAATGCGTGGTGAGACGCTTGGGCGTTCCGCCGTCGGCAGAGGTTACGTAAACGTCGAAACCGCCAAGGCGGTCGGAGGAGAACGCTATGAGCTTTCCGTCTTTCGACCACGCGGGGGCGGTGTCGTATGCCGGGTTGCTCGTTATCTGGCGTGCCGTGCCGCCTGTTGAGGAAACGACGAAAATGTCGCCGTGGTAAACAAAGGCTATCTTCGAGCCGTCGGGCGAAATGGCGTTCGAGCGTATCCAGCGCCGTGTTTCCGCAGCCTGGGTGAAAACAGCCGCAAAGGCGGCGAAAAGCAAAGGTATAATTCTGTTCATATCTGATAGCTGTTCAATTTGCTTATTGCATTTTCAAAACACACCGCCCCCGCCGGCACGGACACCGCCACACCGGCAAGAGCGGCACAGTTTGCCTTGCCGCTTTTTCTCAGAACAGATAGGCTGCCGAAACCTGCCAGGAATTTGTCTTGAAGTCGCTCTTGGCGTTCTTCACAGCGTCCGAAACCATGGGGATGTGGATGTCGCCGAAGTTGCTGAGGGCTATGTTGTATGTAGCGCCGATTTCCAGATGGTTCACAAGGCGCACGCCAAGCCCCACGTTCCATGTAACGTTCGACGACTTGAACTTGACAAGGTCCGAGGGGGTCTTGTCGCCTA
This sequence comes from uncultured Bacteroidaceae bacterium, assembly GCA_934364765.1. Classification (GTDB taxonomy): domain Bacteria; phylum Bacteroidota; class Bacteroidia; order Bacteroidales; family Bacteroidaceae; genus UBA6398. The sequence continues at coordinate 2,031 of CAKRMO010000218.1, forward strand.
CTGTGAAGCCGAACTGCGGGCCGGTCTCGGCATAAAGCGACGCTAGCGAGGCAAGGCCTATGCTGTAGCGCAGGTTTATGGGGATTTCGATGCTCTTGTAGTAGTCGGCCTTTGAAATCGTGCCGTCGGTTTCCTTCACCTCTCCGTAAAGGCGGCGCTGGTTGTATTCCACTGCGGCGTTAACGCCAAGCCCCGCAAGGGGGACTTTGACCCACATCTTGGGGCCGATGAACCAGCCGGCGCGGTTTTCTGAGTCGAAAAGCTTGCTGCGGTCGTAGGAGAGCTTCGAGACGTTCAAACCGCCCACAACGCCAAACTTAACCTGTGCGCGTGTGGTTGCCACACCGCCGATGGCCAGGGCGGCAACAAGGGATAAAAGGAGTTTCTTCATAATTGAAGTTTGTTGATGATTAATAATATACCAATGCAAATATAGGCAAATTAAAGTTCACCGCATAATGCGGCGTGCTTTTTATGGCGCAGCACCGAAATGCCGCCCCTATAGCATATACGCAAGCATGTGCCGGTTTGTGACAGAAAAATCCGTTTTTTTGTTGCATAATAAATATGTTGCTTTTTTCACGGTTTTATCGTGTGAGAAATGGTTGCGAAAAAGTTAAGAATTAACGGAATACAATTGAAAGATTTTGCGGCTATATCGTTGCTTGGAAACAAAATATTATATTTGTACCATAAATCAGGCAAAATGGACATCAATGGCACAGATGAAATTGATACCGGCAGACAACATGAAAGACAAACTTTGGGGCAAAAGGGGCACTGCGGAGCGTGAAGCCATGGAAACCAGACTCAAAGAGGATGTGAACGCTTATATTGTAGGCGAAGCCATACGCAAGGCCCGGTTGGCGCAGAACCTAACGCAAGAGGAACTTGGCGAGCGTATCGGTGTGCAGCGTGCCCAAATATCAAAGTTGGAGAAAGGTGCAAGTGTTATAACCTTGCCTACGATGAGCCGTGTGTTTCAGGCGTTGGGCATTGCAACGGCAACCCTTGATTTGGGTGTTGCGGGGAAAATTGCGTTGTGGTAAATGCAATCGCCCCGATAGTTCTATAAGGAGATAATGGGAAAACCATGATGAAGTTTCATGGAAACTCGCACCATGTATAAT
>CAKRMO010000219.1 GCA_934364765.1 uncultured Bacteroidaceae bacterium
CATAAATGGCGGCTACCTGTATTGTTATCCTTTCCGCGCTGTTTACGAATATGGCGGCAGCGCGGCGGCAAAGACATTCGATGTGGCGTTTGGCGGAAACCAAGGCGAAACCACCCAGATAGGAAAGGTTGATAAAAACGATGCCTTTGTGGAAATCACGCCCATAGCGGGCGGCTTGTCAATAAGCGCAAGCAAGTCTGCCGAGCTGACGGTGTACGACATGGGCGGCATTGCCGTGAAACGCCTTAGCCTCGCTGCGGGCGGGACGCAGGATGTGAGTTTGCAGGCGGGCATATATCTCGTGAACAAGAGAAAAGTGGCAGTAAAGTAAACCTGTAAACAAAGAAATCAATGAAGAAGAAATATATAAGGCCTCAAATTGAGATTTTGAAAGTGGAGAATGCGCAGCCTTTCTCCGCAAGCCCTATCGGAGGGCAGACGGATCACGCCGATTCGCGCCGTCATGATTTCGATGACACCTTTTTTGACGAAGGGGGCGCGTTCGGCAATGTAGAATGGAAGAATGACGTAGGTTTTCAGAACGGGGATAATTTATGGGATTAGCCTGAATCTTTACGGAAAAATCACATTGATGGAGGGTGTGTCCGGGGAAGTTGCTTTATAGCTTCCCCGGACACGTTTTTTATGCGCACAATGGCGGCAGGGCAAAGGCGTGTGCCTGCGGAAGCACTTGTTCTTCTGAATATTATTTGCCGTGGCGGAAATTTTAACTATATTTGCTGAAAGAAAAGACAAAGCCATGATTGCAACTTTCTATATAACCTGCGCCATACTCATTGTCCTCCTCGTTTTTGTTACGGTGAAGTTTGCCGTGCATGGGCGCGATTTGGACGACACCCCTTTCCAGATCCGCCGCAAGTCGTTCATAGTATTCTACACTATCCTTGTGGCCAATGTGGCCCTTTCGCTCACCATTGTGCATCCGCAGGGCGTGGAGGTTTACTGCACGCTGCCGATATGCACCCTGTATTTTGTTTTTTCGGCGTTTATGATGATGTCAACGGCCCACTTCGGAAAAGACTACCACCGCAATGTGTTTATATGGTTCCTGATCGTGCAGTACGGCTTCATACTCTTGGTGCTTAGTGTGCTGTGCCGGCTGTTAGGGCTCTACGAGCCTTTGTTCACGCCCGACGGGATGTTTTCCGCCAACAACCGCTTCATCGCCTACGGAAGGATTTACTTTCTCGCCATAATGCTTGCCGTGTTCTTCCTTATGCTGATGGTCTTGGCTGAGTCGTATGTAAGCAGCAGGAGGCGCAGGAAATTCGAGGCTAGCGAGTTTTACGCACGCCCGGAGTATGATGCGGAAAGCCTGAATATACTGCTCTACGTTGTGGTGTTTACATTCACGTTGGCCGGATACTTCATCCCGAGCATTCTTCCGCATATTATAAGCAATGTGCTGCTGGCGGCCATGGCTTTGCGCTCAAGTTTCACGTTCAGCCGCTATCTCAATGCCATGCGCGGCGACATAAGGGCGAAAAAGCTTTATCTGGAAATAAGCGGAAAGATTGACAAGATGCTTGAATGCGAGAAGGACAACCCGATATACAAAAGCAACACTAACATCGACGACATTTCCGAGGCCTTGCAGGTGAGCCGGGACGACATGAGCAGCTACATATACCAGGAGCTTGGCTCGAGTTTCGCGGCGTGGGTGAGCGAGAAAAAGCTGCTGCGCTGCGCACAGCTTATAGCCGGCACCGACCGCAAGATAAGCGAAATTGCCATAAACACGGGCTATATGGACTTGCCGGCAATGAGCAAGGCGTTCAAGAAACGCTTCGGGGTAACGCCGTCTGAATACCGCAAACGCAATGCGTCCTGAATAACACAGGCGCAACGGTTTCCCCTCCCCGCAGGCTATGGATGCTTTCGGGGAGTTCTTGTCTGCGGAGACCCCAAGCGTCCGGTTTCCCGGCCTGTGCCATTAAGTGGCGGCACGGCATCCGCACCCGCAAAAAAACAGCCCCGGCGATTCGCTCGTGGGGGCTGAACATAATAAATAAGAGTTGAAAATGTGAAAATCAGTCTAATCGGTTCATTTCGTATAGCAGCCTTTGCTTTGCCGCTTCACTATGTGGTTTTGAAAACCGCAGCAAAGATATAAACGAAATCCGTCTATACCAAATTTTGTCATAATCAAATACAGTCAATATCAAATATCTTTACTATTTTTACACGTCAAATAACGTCAATGCGTCCCGAAATAATTAATTAACACCATGTTTTCACCTCAAAAGCCTTTGGAGAAAAAGAATCCTGTGTCGCGGTTCATATACCGTGAGCATACTTTCCTCGGCAGGCAGCGGTTGCTTTCGCTGATATACTTCACGCTTCAGATAACGCTTGTAACTGTGCTTTTCCTGCCCAAGGCCATAGCTGCGTCGCGTGTGTTTTTTGTGGCGGTGATGTGTCTGCTCCAATTTGTTGCTGCGTTTTCGTTTTTGGGGTATCTTAAAAAATGGCTCAAGCTGTCAAACTCCCTGCGCCTCATCATATATTCGGTGCATCTGGTCATTTCGCTGCAGATGGTTTACATTTCCGTAAACAATGTCGAGCTGCTCACGGGATTTCACAAGACTTTGATGATGGCCAACATCACGCTTATGGTGCTCAATGTGGTCTTGTCGATAATAGCCTGCCAAAGGCACGACCCTTTGGTGCTTAGCCTTTTGTCGCTGGCGGTTTATGGCGCGTGCGCTGCCATAACACGCGACCCCTGGTTCGGGATTCTCGCGGCCGTGATAGTGATTACGTTTTTGCTGCTCGGACTTTTGGGCAGCAGCCTTGTGTGGAGCACGCGCAAAATAGAGAACGAGAACCTTGCCCTGAAAAGGGAGGACGAGGAGCTTTTTGCCATTTTCAACCTGCGCAGGGAGCAGGTGAGGGCATACGTAAGGCTCGCCGAGCAGGAAATGTCGGACGACATGGTGAGCGCCGTGTTCGACATTCTCGGCAAGAGGGCGCAGAAAAACGTGATGTACAACATGAAACGTTATTTCTATGCCAAAAAGTTCAACGAGAAGGCGATAGGGGAGGTTCTGCCAAACCTCACGCCGTCCGAAAGGGAGGTGTGCCGGCTCGTGATGCAGGAC
>CAKRMO010000220.1 GCA_934364765.1 uncultured Bacteroidaceae bacterium
CTCCAGGGCTTGCAAAAGGGTTGTTTTTGCCCCTGCAATTATTGCCGAACCGGAAAATCGCCTGTCATTTTCAAAACACCCCGAAAACTACATGGGACATAGGAAAAACTACATAGGACGCAGGAAAAATTATGTCTGATGTAATTCAAACTACATCAGACCTTTTTTTGCCGTTTGCAAACCATTGAAAAACAAATCGCTACAAAAATGCTTTTAATTTTGGCATTTCCTTGTAATTCAGCGGTTTATGCGATTTGGCTACAAACGCCGCTCTGCAAACATAGGTTAAATGTGCAAAAAATCACCGGGGGGGGATAAAAAGTGTACTTTTGCACCGTAAAACATCAAAAAAGCGATAAAGTATCATGTATAATCGTTGTAAATTGTTCTTTGTATGTTTGCTGCTTTTTGCAGTTTCCAATATTAACGCCCAAGAACGAACGTCCAATGACTCGCTCTCGATTGACAAAATGCTGCACGGACTCCCCGAGGTCATGGTCAAGGGCGTGCGCCCCATAGTCAAGGCGGAGCGCGGCAAGCTTTCCTACAACATGCCGCTGCTCATGAAACAACTGCCCGCAGACAACGCATACGAGGCTCTCACGCGCATACCCGGCGTGAGCGATGCCGACGGCAGCATGAAGTTCTCCGGCAACGCGGTAACGCTCATCATAAACGGACAGCCCACAACGCTCACGCAGGAGCAGGTGGCGGAACGCCTGAAGGCGATGCCGGCGGCACAGCTTGCAAAGGCGGAGGTGATGCTTGCAGCCCCGCCCCGGCTTCATGTGCGCGGCGCGGCGATAAACATTGTAACGAAAGACTATGCCGGCACAAACCAACTGTCGGGGCAGATAAGGGGCGGCTTGAGGCAGAGCAAATACTCCAAAGGCTTCGGCGAGGGCTTTCTCGCCCTGCAAAGTGGGAAGTTCGGGCTGGACGCGCAGTATTCGTTCACTGACGGCAATTCATACGGACAGCTCTCGCACAAGGCCAGACACCCGCTGGGGAATGAGCGTGCCTATTATTACGACAAGGAGTTGCAGAAAGGCTTCGGCATATCCCACGACTACCGCCTTGGCATGAACTACGCCTTTGCCAAGAACCACCGCCTTGAAGCCGCATACACCGGCAAATGGGACAAAGGCTGCGCAAGCCACCGCACAACAGGCTCAAGCATCGGCGGCACGCATACCGACAGCCATGAGTACCTGCACAACATCGACTTGAACTATACCCTGCCTTTCGGACTGAACATAAGCGGTTCGTACACCCACTACCGCACGCCGCAGAGCCAGAGGCTCGACAACACGATGCACACCGGCGGCGGCACTTCGGAAACGGAACGTAACCTAAGCACCGGCAGCCGGCAGACAATAAACAAGTGGATGTTCACCGCCGACCAGACACATTCCCTGCCGCACGGCTGGGGGCTGTCGTATGGCGTCAAGGGGCAGTTCACAGACAACACAAGTTTCCAGACCACGCTCGACAAGACGGGAAGCGTGCTGCCGGACGCTTCGAGCAGTGTTGACATTTTCGAGCGCATCTGGAACTTTTACGGAGGGTTCAGCAAGCAGATTACAAAAGCCGTAAGCCTCGAGGCATCCGTTGCCGCCGAGCAATACCATTCGTCCCTGTGGGACAAGTGGCGCATATACCCCTCGCTCAACGCCCTGTGGAACGTAAACGACGACCATGTGCTAAGCCTGTCGTTCAGCTCGGACTCAAAGTTCCCGAGCTACTGGTCAACAATGAGCAGCGTTTTCTACTCTTCCGCCTACAGCGAGATTTGGGGCAACCCGAACTTGAAACCATATTCCAGCTACGACATAAACCTTATGTGGCAGATAAAGCGGCGCTACACGCTGTCGGCATTCGCCCAGTTAATGCCCGACTATTCCGTGCAACTGCCATATCAGACAACTGACCGCATGGCGGTGATAATGAAGGAAACCAACTTCAACTACGTGAACATTTACGGACTTCAGGCATCCGCCATATTCAGGGCGGGGAAGTGGCTTAACGGCAACGTGTTCGCCACTGGAATGTACAGGCACGACAAAAGCCGGCACTTCTTCGATTTGCCGTTCGACCGCAAGAGGCTTACCGCCATGTTCGGCGGCACAGCGTCAGCAAGGCTTTTGCGCAAGCAGGACCTGCGCCTTATCCTGAACCCGTTCTTCCAGACGGAGGCCATACAGGGAGTGTATGACATCAGTCCCATGTTCATTATGAACGCGAAGCTGCAATGGACATCGGCCGACGGAAAATGGGGAGTGCGCCTTAGCGGCAGCAACATCTTCAACAACAAAATCGACACGCGCTCCGTGCAGGGGAACCAGAACTACCGCATGAGAATTGCCAACGGGGCGACAGGCGAATTTTCCGTTGTCTATAAATTCGGCGGCTACAAGGAGAAGAAAGTAAAGGCCGTTGACACGTCCCGCATGGGGCATTAAACGCCAATCCTCAAAGCTGTATCAAAGGCGAGAAACGCACTTTGAAACAGAAATTCCGCGCAAGACAAATGTGGTTCAAGCGTTGGTGAAAACGGCGGCGCAGAGGGCGTATGCAATACGCCCCTACAAATGGCGCAAAACCATAATCGCCTGCCTTTTCCCAAACACTCCAAGAACTACATTTGATATGGGAAAAACTATGTCCTATGTAGGAAAAATTATGTCTGATGTAATTCAAACTACATCAGACATAATTTTGCTGCGTGCAAACCTTTGGAAAACAATAACTTATTGAGTCTTTTTCTCAAAAGGACATTTTTTTGTAAATCAAGAGGTTGCGAAAACCGCACACGCACCGGGCAAACGCAAAAGCACAAGCCCGCTTTCGCGGAGGCTTGGTAGGCTATGGCGCACAGCCTATTTTCTTACCGCTTTATCTTTTCGCTTATTTCAAGCATCCGCCTTATTGGCCTTGCCGCCTTTTGGGCTATCTCCGGGCTTACGTCTATTGACGGCCATTCGTATTTCAGGCAGTTGTACAGCTTCTCCATTGTGTTGAGGCGCATATAGGCGCATTCGTTGCACGCGCAGGTGCTGTCGTCGGGCGGAACGGGGATGAACTTCTTGTCGGGACACGACTTTTGCATCTCGTGCA
>CAKRMO010000221.1 GCA_934364765.1 uncultured Bacteroidaceae bacterium
GTTTATGGTGTCGTTTATATGGCTGTCATTGTATATGCTGTCAATGGGGAGCGTAACTTCCGTGTATATTCCCGCAGGAGTCTTAAGGTATGTGTGGTTTTCTGCTTCAAGCAGCTTTTCCATGTTTTTGTTTTCAATCCGTGTGTTTTGCAGCACTTCCTCGGTTGTTGCCATTTTCTGCACGCCGTTTGTTATTGAGTCCCCCTCCTTGTAGCGGAAATATATGTTAAGCGTTACGGCATCAAGCTTTGTGGCATCTATGTTGAACATGGTGCCGTTGCCGGAAATTATGCGGTAATAAAAGCCGGCGCAGACGTTGTGGATAAAGCTGTATGAGTCGGCGAAGTTCGAAGGGTTTTCGTAATACTTCTTCATTATGAACGTGCCGTAGTCTTTGGGGAGCTTTATGCAGATGTTCCTGTTGTGGGAGCTTGCGTTTTTCAGGCTGTCGCCAAGCGTCATGTCTATTACTGAAAAAGTAAGTTCCTTGCGTATAGCGGTTTCTTTCTTGTTTACGTATTTCCAAGGGTCAATGTTGGAATAGTAAATCATGTTTTCCTTCATTGTGTTTGCCGTGTCGAGTTCGTAAACACCGAGTTTCATGGAGTTGAGCGAATCGCCATAGTAACTGGAAATATAAAGGCGTATGTCCACCGAGTCAGCCTCAACCGTATCATGATCCATGACCAGTATGTCTTTTTGCGGGAACGACAGGCCTTCAAGTATGTGGAACTGTGCGAGGAAGTCGTACGATGTGGTTGCGTTTGTTTCGGGGTCGGTTATTTTTCCCAGATAGCTGGTTGACGTTGTGCCGAGCACGCTGTCGGCTTTTACGGAGCGCGAAAGCACGCTGTATATGCTTTGCGTGATTTCCATCTCGTCCTGACCGGGCATGATTTTGCCGCCTATGTTGCCTGTTTCGTCATCGCATGAAACGGCCATACACACTACGGCTGCCAACGCCGCCAGACTTTTCAACAGATTATATGCTTTCACTTGCAAAAGGGAATTAAAGCATGAAATGGTGATGCTGTTTATAATTGTTTGCCTACGGTTTTTGTGCGCAAAGTTTTCAGCTTAGCAGCTTTTCGTAGAAGTCCCCGTAATATGAGGGGTAGTCGGGATTTTCCTTAAAAGGCAGCACCGGCTTGCCGTTGCTTTCGGCAAAGTCCACCACCTCCTTGCTTGCGTCGTTAGTGCCGAGTATGAGCGCGTCAGAGAACTTCACGCCTAATTTGAGCAGGTCGTCCGCGCTTTCAAACTTCATGTTCTCCTTTTTCAGGAATGTCTTGGTTACGTTGCGGGTAACCAGACAGGAGCCGAAGTTTTCCGGGAGTTGGTTTTTCAGCTTCACATCGTTCACCTCGAACACCACCTTTGTGCCGTCGAACGAAGGCTCGTCCTTGAACGCGGTTTTGATGTAGAGCGGTGCAACGGCGGAAATCCAGCCCTGGCAGTGGATTACGTCAGGACGCCAGCGCAGCTTCTTCACAGTTTCAAGCACGCCGCGAGCATAGAAAACGGCCCTTTCGCCGTTGTCGGCATATTCTGTGCCGTTGTCATCGGTTTCCATGCCGCGCTTGTCGAAATAGTCATCGTTGTCTATGAAATAGACCTGCATCCTTGCGGGCTGCAGCGACGCCACCTTGATTATCAGCGGGTGGTCGTTGCCGTCGATTATAATGTTCATCCCCGAAAGGCGTATAACCTCGTGCAGCTGGTTTCTGCGCTCGTTTATGCAGCCCCACTGGGGCAGGAATGTCCTTATCTCGCGTCCGCTTTCCTGTATCGACTGCGGCAGCTCGCGCCCGGCTTTGGCCATTGGGCTGTCCGGTATGTAAGGGGTTATGCCTTGGTTGATGAATAATACTCTTTTTACGTTCATTTAAGTCGTTCTTGCTTAGTAAAAGCAAAGTTACGAATTTTTCCGAAAATGACAAAGGTTTGGGCTTCCAAAAACAAGAAACCCAAACCTTTGCTGTGTGCATCGGCATTTGCCGGGGCTGTGCTATCGCGTATAGTCCTGGCTCACGTCGTCGGGCGACAGCTTGTTCCCGGTCTTTATGTAGTTCGCGAACATTCCCTTTCCGCCTTTCTCGGCTTTCAGGACGGTGAGCTTGGGGCAGTCTGGTCTGAAGCCTATGCGCAGCCCGGTAACGATTGATTCGAGTTTGCCCTCGCACTCAACGGCTGTCTGGAACGGCACTTTGCCGCTGTACCAAAAGCAGAAGCAGTCGGAGAGGTTTACTGACACGCCTTTCTTTATTTTGAAGCCTGTGGCGAACTGGTCGCTGTAGCAGTAGTCGAACCAGTTGTTCGTGCTTTCCACCACGAACCCACAGCTGGTGTCGTAAATTTGCTCTTTGCCGCCTGTGTACAGCGGGTGTATGTTCCTGAGGCAATTTCCGCCTGTTTTTACGTGCACTCCGGTATGCACGTTGGCTATGCGCATATTGGTGAATGTGTTGTCAAACCCTTCCACGAGCACCCCGATGGAGTTGGGCTTGCCGTTGCCGGTTATGTTCACGTCGATTATGTCGGCGTCGGCCGAGCCGCTGTTTGCGCCATACTTTATGTGCACTCCTGTTTGAACGTGCTTTATGGAAACTCCCTCCACTCGTGTCTCCCTGCCGCCGTCAATGGATATGCCGTCTGCAACGTTTGAACCGTCGATTATTCCGCCCGAAATTCCGTAGTTGCTTCCGTTTATGTAGATGTTGTTGGCTTTGTGTGTTGCGCCCAGACGTACGATTGCGCCGCCTTCCTGCCAGCTGCCGGTGGCCTTGAGGGTTGCGTAGTTGCCCAACACAAGGTGTACGCTCTTTGCGGGGTCGGCGGGCGTGCTTATGGAGTGCGACACGAGATATACGCCGTCGGGGAACACGATGGTGCGGTTGGGGTTTTCGTCAATCAGCTTCTGTATGGCTTCGGTGGCGTCGGTTTTGCCGTCGGCGGGCACTCCGTGTTCGGTTGCCACAACAAATGCGCTTTGGGCCTGAAGCAGTTTCTTTGAATGTTTTTTCTGCGCCAATGCTGTGTTGGCGTTTGCAAATGTGAACCCGATTGCAAGCAATGACAACGCGATGCCTGATATGCTTTTATTTATTGGTATTTATG
>CAKRMO010000222.1 GCA_934364765.1 uncultured Bacteroidaceae bacterium
ATGAGAAAAGTTTTTTTCTTTATCACCCTCTTCGCGATTTCAACACAAATTGAAGCCGCAGTAACGGACAGCGACACCCCGCGCAACGACCGACTGAACGACAAAGAACTTAACTGTCTCAACAACCTCTCCAGCGAAAGCCACAATCCGGTGGCACTTTCGTTCAACAAGGTTCAGACACTGGCCGACATCACGTTTAACGGACACTTTGAGAGAGGCGCGTTCCACGCTGTTGACAAATCAGGCAAGCACAACGACTTCACGCTTGACATTTCCGGACTGAAACAAATAGGCAAGTTCAGTTTGTCCGGCAATATCAAGTACCTGAACAGCAAGGACTATAACCGCAAATGGAACAACTCGTACATGACTACGCCCGAAAACCCGTTTGTTCTCGGCGACTCAATTAACAGCAATCCAAACACCGAGGAGTTCACGCTCCACATGGGTTCGGCATACCGCTTTAACGACAATTTCATTGCAGGTCTGAAACTTAAATATACAACAGGAAGCCTTTCCGACCAGGAAGACCCGCGCCCAAAGACAAATTCGATGCACTTCCTCGTAAATCCGGGCGCATGGTACAAGCTTTCTGACAGCCACAGCGTGGGACTTTCAGCCGATGTTGACATTTTCCGCTCGGATATGTCCCATGCCGTTATAAACGGACTTATAAACAACGTTTACTTCCTCATGAAGGGAATGGGCGACCACCATACCTTCACTTCGCACGATGACGGCAGCGGAAGGCGCAACTACGAAGGCACGCGCCTTGGGGTGAACGCGCAATGGAACGCCAAGTTCGGAGGCTTTGAAAACTTGCTTGAACTCGGCTTCAACACAAACTCGGAGAACGCGGAAGACGGCGGCTCTGCCTACACATTCAAAAGCGGAGACTACAAAAACAACAAGCTGTCGCTCTACGACCGCCTCACGTTCGGCTCTGACGCACTGCGCCACAACATTTCGGTAAGCGCGGGACTTAACAAAGGCGAAGGCTACTGGTATGACCAGGAGCGCAAGGTTGACACGGAACACGCGAACCTTGTTTACTATAATATTCTGAGCAAGGACAAAAACCACGAAGCCACATACGCCAATGTGTCTTTGGAATACCGCATTGACGGACTGAAGGACGAAATGCCCGACTGGTCGGCACGCGCAAAGTTCGGAGTTTACAACACCGACATCACCCAGTATGAGCTTGACGCAAACAAGCAGAAATATACCATTGCAAACGCTCTTGCCGAAGGGACAAAGAATTGGGACATAAACAAACTCAGGCTCGAAAGCACAGTGGGCGCATTCTACCGCACAACGTTGGGAACGCCGACTTTCGGAACTGTGCGCAACAAGCTCCTCACCGAATACACCGCCCCCTCGTTTGAATATGCCACGGCAAAAGCGGCAGGTTTCAACGTGCGTCTGGCTCTCAACATTCCCATAAGCCTCTACAAAACCCCTACATGGCTCACCGTTTATGGGAAAGCCTCGTGCCGCTTCTACAACGGCGACAACGAATACAGCAAACGCTATGACGGAAAGTCGCAGGCATACATGGATTTCGGACTGAACCTCACCCTGTAAACCATAAGCAAGACAAGATACACAAATTATGACGATAAGAAAAACAGCGGCATTCATTGCCCTTACACTCATCCTTTTGCAGCCGGTGAAAGCAGCAAAAGGATTTGCCATTATTATTGACCCCAAAAGCCTTGACGAGGCAAAAAGCGAAGTGGAGGCTTACGCAAAGTCAATAAAGGATGCGAACAAGATGAAAGTTTACACCATTGTCGATCGCTGGGGCGTGCCCGACTCCATACGCTCCTGCCTGCGCAGCATGTATTATCAAGGCAAGATACAGGGCGTGGTTTTTATCGGAGACATCCCAATCCCGATGATACGCGATGCGCAGCACCTCACCTCGGCCTTCAAAATGAGCCAGAGCTTCCCAAAAGAAAAATCGAGCGTGCCATCCGACCGTTTTTACGATGATTTCGGGCTACAGTTCCGCTTTCTGGAAAAAGACAGCACATCCACCTTGTTTTATTACTCCCTGAAAGGCCGCTCGGAGCAATACATACACAGCAATTTGTTTTCGGGCAGAATACGCCCAACCGATGCCGGAGGCACAAGCCGCTACGACAAACTGCGCAGATACCTGCGCAAGGTTGTGGCGGAAAAGAACGCCCACAACAGGCTCGACCGCGTTTTCTTTTTCACAGGTTCGGGCTCGATAGACGAAAGCCGCGTGGCCGTGATGGACGAGAAAATACAGTATTACGAGCATTTCCCATGGCTGAAGGATTGCACAAGGGAAGCCGTGAAATACGTTGACTATGCCCAGGACAAATACATAAAGTTCTCGCTCATGGACGAACTCCAAAGGGAAGACCTCGACCTTAGCGTTCTCCACCACCACGGAGATTTCGACACGCAGTACTTGAGCAAGGAGCACAAGGATATGCCCAAGGAATATGACGAGAAGATGCGCGACCTACACCTCCCCGATTTCGCGGAATACAAATTCAACCCCAACTCACGCATTGTGATTTTCGATGCGTGCTTCAACGGCGCGTTCCAAAACGAAGACTGCATCGCCAACGAGTACATCTTCTCAAACGGCAAAACTGTTGCCTGCATGGGAGGCAGCGTCAACGTAATCCAAGACAAGTGGTATGACCGTATGCTTGGTCTGCTCGCCTTCGGACACACCATAGGGGAAGTGAACAACCAGCAGGAACTTCTCGAAAGCCACATAATAGGCGACCCGACATTCTGCTTCGCCCCCGAAACAGGCATCAAGGAAGACGAAACCGCCGATGGCATGGTCTGGAAACTTACACAGGATTACTGGAACGGCAAAGCCAGCTCTTCCAAATTGCTCAATTTGCTGAAAACATCCCCTTACGACCAAGTTAGGATGCAAGCCCTGCAACTGCTCGCACGCTTCAACAACGCCGACTTCGTGAAAGGCATCGCCATTGCCGCAGAGGACAGATACGAGATGGTGCAACGTTTCGCAATGAACTACATTAAATTCAACGGCAGCGAGGAACTTGCAAAACCTCTGATGCTTACATGGATCAGCCCAAGCA
>CAKRMO010000223.1 GCA_934364765.1 uncultured Bacteroidaceae bacterium
CTTGAAGCCGGCCTGTGTCTGGTCGAAGTCGCTGGAAAGCGTCCCGTCATCACGGTTGGAAATCTTAACGGCGCTGCCGCCCTTGGTTACGTAATACTGGTTGAGCGAACCGAAGCCAGTCTTGGACTCTGCATCAGAGTGCACAATGATGTGGGAGTCGAGAAGATCCTTCAAACGGTTGTTGATCTGCGATGCGGAAACTGAGCCGGGAATAGAGCCGCCGATTTCGTTGGTTGCGGGGTCCCACTTGTAGGCACGCGCCTTTACAGGTGCGGTTGCGTCGGCACGGCGTGTACTGTAGTAGAATGAGAGGACACGCGGCTGTGTCCACTGGCTTGTTACCTCGTCATAATATGTAGAGAGAGCGTCGTCGGTGGGGATGAAGAAGCTGAAGCGCGAACTCATTGCCAACAGGTAGTATGAGAAGAACGCATTCAACGGAGCGGAGTTCGGGTTGGTGATGTAGGAGTCATCGGCCGAAATTGCCCAGTTGAAAATCTTCATGTCCTTGCCCACAAGTGCAGGAGCGGAAACCGCAGCGTATTTTGCGGGGGCGAACACCTGATTCATTATATATACTGCACCGTTGTTGGCAAGAAGCGTGGTGTCGATAGTGGCACGGAAGCCGTCAACGCCGCCTTCGATGTTGCCGAACATCGGGTCTTTCGCATCGTTCATGATGGTGATGTACTTGCTCGGCACGGAGTTGATGAACGAGGACTTCATGAGGTTCTGCACAAACGGCTGGATGATACGTATAGGTATCTGGTCGGTGTTGTACACAAGGTTCTCTTTGGTGTTCTCCTTCTTTGCGTATGCCTCCATGAGGAACTCGCCTGCGCCGCCAGGAAGAAAGTATTTCTCAAGCACCTCGTCAGAAGGCACGAACATTGCGCCCATGTCGGTGTAGAGCTGCTGTCCTTCGGGATAGTAACGGTTCCATCCCGGGTCGTAGTCAAGAATTAGGTTCTCGCTCACCTTTGCGCCATACGGGTCGGTGTCAAGGCGTCCGCCCTGCGAGCGTGCGGAATAGTAGCGCTTCTCAAACACGGAGTCGCGTATGCCGGTCAGCTGCAGGTGGGATGATGTGAGCGTGGAGTTGTAGAACGGGGCCGAGAAACGGTCGAGCAAGTGGCTGAAGAGCTTGGTGTTGCCGTTCGTACGAATCATCTCCGCCATGTTGGACGGGGAAATCAGCACGCGATCCAGCTTGTCAACATATCCGTTCAGGCAGGTCTGGTCTTGTCCCACAACCTTGCTGCCGTATATATGCGCGTCTGTCGGCTGGCGGGTGCTGCCCACCAATGTCTCGAAGTCGGCGTCGGTGATGTTGGTTTCGCCCATCTGCCCTGCAAGGAAGTGGGTCATCAGGGGTGTCGTTCCGTCAAGGGCGAGCCAAACGCCGCCTTTCTCCTGTGTGCGGAAACGCTTCCAATAGTCAATCTCCACGGGCTCCGAATCGTCATTGTTCTCATTGAAGATTTCGGGGATGTCGCCTCCGTCCCACTTGAAGTAGGGTATGGAGTCGGTTACCGCTGCGGAAGTGGGCTGGCGCAGACACTGGTTCTTCGAGATTGTAGAACCCGAGCTGATGTTGGTCATCATCTCAAGAAGATAAGCGTTGTCGAGCATGGAGGAGCCCAGCAGCAAGTTCTTCATCGAGGTGGTGAGGTCTTCATATTTCTTCACGCCCCACTGGTTGTTTTGATAAAACTTGGCAAAAGCGTCATCGTCGGCGACGAACAACGTCTTACTGCCAGTACGTTCCAAGACTTCCTGGTAATCCAGATCCTTAATCAGACGCACGGTGTTGGTGTAGTTCTTCTGCCCCACCAGATAATCGTAGATGCTCGCTCCGAGCCAGCTCGGCTTTTTGTCGGGCAAATCGTAATCATCAGAACAGGAGTACGTCAATCCGCACATCGACAGCAGACAAACAGCCATGAGCCATTTTCCGCCTTCTTTGATCAAACGGTTTTTCATACACATCATATTTATACTATTATTCTTATTTGTTTTCATACCTCATTCCCACGGTTTTGCACACGAGTAAAGGGGCGCAGCTGCAGCAGCGGAGCCTCCGACGTAACTGTAAGACACTTTTCATGTTTCATAAACGACAATTAGGGGCTTTATAGAAAGCCGGTTATTATGGTATTATTTATTCTAACATTCTAATATTTATATTCTTAGCTAAGCACGTTAATCTTGCAGATGCAAGTTGCACCTCCAAAAGTACTGTTTTTTTTATTTTTAGCAAACACTTATAGCAGTTTTTTCTGCTTTTTCACCATCCCACCCCTCTGTTTTTACATAAAGCGCGGGATTTTCACCGCGAAAATCGCGGAATTTTCCGCAAGCGGCGGCATACGGAGAGTATTTTTTATGATTTTAATTTGCAGCCGCCATTTTTCCGGTTTTCGGGGCGCGGAATTTAACACTACGGGGAAGCGCAAACCGGGAAAAGCGCCATTGCCGGCAACAGAAAAACACCGCCATACAAGCCGGCCGGAATGCGCACGCACATCACACCGCCCCGCGCTCCCGCATACCCGCAAACCCTCCAAGCAAAGGGCAAGCCACGCTTTGCCGCCACCAGCCGGCGCCGCCGCCACGCCACCCATCACCAGCCTCATTCGCCGGCATCAAATATTTCACAGAAATGTGCCTCAGGCATGGAGACGGCTTTTTGATTTCGCTTTTTACAAAATATACAAGATTTTACATTGCAAGTTAACAAAAATGTAACAAACAGAGCTATCCCTGTTTTACGCAAATTGATGTATTATTAATTATAAAGACGGCAAAATTAAACATAGATTTAATTTTGCTTTTCAAATTAACATATTATCCCCACATGGCCGCACGCCGCAACCGAACATAATTTCACAGTATCTGAAGCATAATCAGCCCATGACGTATGTTTTGCGAAACAGTTCGGACAGCGAGGTTTGAGACGCAATCACACGCCACCGCAAAATTGCCAAAAGAGGCTAATCAATGAATTGTGCGGGTTCGCAATGTTGTGGCGGCGGTTTGCATTGCGGTTCATGCGGCAGTGTACAGGGCGGTAAAGCCGCCCCCACAATTTCCG
>CAKRMO010000224.1 GCA_934364765.1 uncultured Bacteroidaceae bacterium
CACGCCGAGGTTCTCGGGCTTGTGGGGCAGACCGACGGCAACGCAATAGTAATAGAGAACCTCGAAGACGCCGCAAGGCTCGACTTCACCCGCCCCATAAAGCTCTACTCCCAAACCACAAGGGCTCTTGAGGACTTCCGCAGGATTGTGGACTACATAAAGGAGCGCGTGGCAGCCCCGGCAACCTTTGAGTGGCACGACACGATATGCCGCCAGGTGGCCAACAGGCTTCCCGAAGTAACCGCCTTCGCATCGCGCCACGACGTGGTGCTTTTCGTATGCGGCAAGAAAAGCTCAAACGGACACGTGCTATATGAGGCGTGCCGAAAGGTCAACCCGCGCTCGCACTGCATCGAAGTCCCCTCCGAAATAGACTACAGCTGGTTCTGCGAAGCCGGCAGTGTGGGCATCTGCGGGGCGACATCCACGCCCAAATGGCTCATGGAGGAATGCGTGAAAGCCATTCTGGAACACTGAAAACTGTGATGCCCGCAGCCGACAAGCTAGCAAAAGACGCTTGAGGCTTTCTTTTTCCGGCAAAATCATATATCTTTGTCTTTACGTTATATTTTGGTAACGGCAAAACCAATCCTGCATTCAAAACATTTCATAGTGCAGGTTAGGCAATACAAATTATTTGCAGAATAAATGAACTGGAATTCATTCAAGTTTATTGATTTGTTTGCGGGCATAGGCGGAATCAGATTAGGGTTTGAATCCGTCGGCGGGCATTGCGTGTTCTCTTCCGAGTTTGACGAGAACGCGTGCAAGACATACGAAGCAAATTTTGGCGAACACCCTTCAGGGGACATAACAAAGATAAATGCCAAAGACATTCCCGACTTCGATATCCTGCTTGGCGGTTTCCCCTGCCAGGCGTTTTCAATTATCGGAAAGCAGAAAGGATTTGAAAACGAGACCTGCGGCACACTTTTTTTCGACATAGAGCGCATTTTGAAAGAAAAGAAGCCCAAAGCCTTTATGCTTGAAAACGTGAGGAACCTTACAGCCCACGACAAAGGCAAAACCTTTCAAGTTATACGCAGCCACCTCGAAGCCTTGGGCTACAATGTATATGCAAAAGTGCTTAACGCATTGGATTACGGCGTACCCCAAAAGCGCGAGCGCATAATCATTGTCGGTTTTGAGGAAAAAATCATGTTCTCGTTCCCAGAACCGCTCCCTGCGTCCGAGAGAAAGAAACTGTCAGACATACTCGAAAGCAATGTGGACAGCAAATATTATGTAAAAGACAGGATAAGGGAGTCGCGGCTTATGAGGCTTAAAGACGCGAACTACCCCAAGCCATACATCTCGCACGAGAATATGGCGGGAAGCGTTACGCCCCATCCCTATTCTTCCTGTTTGCGTGCCGGAGCTTCCGCAAACTACATTCTGATAAACGACGAAAGGAGACCCACGGAAAGAGAAATGCAGCGGCTTCAAGGATTTCCCGACACTTTCAAAATTGTTGTATCATACGGACACATAAAGCACCAAACGGGCAATTCTGTTGCCGTTCCCGTCATTAAGGCTGTCGCAAAACAGATGATTTCCGCGTTAAAACAATATGACCGCAACTTAGCCTGTGCCTAAAAAGGGACATTAACACCATATTAATGCCTTCCATCAAAACAAAAGACACGAAAAAATATTTGGCAGGACTCACGGAAACTTTAGCACCCGCCGCATTGGTGTGGAAGGTTATTGCGCCCGCAAAAGAGGCGTAAGACTTCCGCAAAACAACGGAGGGTGCGCAGGGCGCAAAGTCCCACCCTCCACAACAAGAAAGCCCGCAGTTCCGGCATTTCCGCCGAAGCTGCGGGCTTTGCTTTGGCTGTAAATTCCGCCCCCGCGCACCAATTTTCCATAACGGATATGGCGATTTTTCCAAAGCGTTGGTTTTCATAATTTTGCGCCCATTTGCAAACTTTCCGCAAGTTATTGTTTTACAAGGCTTTGCAAAGGGCGAAAAAAGGTCTGATGTAGTTTGAATTATGTCTGATGTAATTTTTTCTACATCGGACATAGTTTTTTCCATGTCCGATATAATTTTTGCGGCATTGGTTTTGCGCCATTTGTTGGGGCGTATTGCATACGTCCCGTGCGCTGTCGCATAAACAACGTCAACAACCACCGCCACAACACCGCACCTATGACATTATTATTTCACTAAACAAAGACCTGTTCATGCTTTATAATTGTTGTTTTAATAATTATATTTTTTTAGTTTGCCAATTAAGTTAAAAAACCAAAGAATACCAAAGAAAGTTTTCATACGCTTAAAAACATTGTTCCTACATTTGCCGTATGAAAAAGTCAACAATCATAATAGTTGCGATATTGATGGGCGTATGCTTCGTGATATTGTTCGTGCTTCAGCTAAGCTACCTGCGCGAGGTGATAGACATGAGGCGCGAGCAGTTCAGCGAATCGGTGAACCGCAGCATAACCCGCGTGAGCCACAACATGGAGTTTGAGGAAACGCGCCGCGGGCTTATCAACGACGCGAAAAAATACATACGCCCCAACGAGGGCGTGTCGAGGCGCGACACCATGATTGCCCGGCTTAACAACGCACAGGCGGTGAACACCCACCTGAAAAAGGACACCGCCGCAATGCCGCCGCTCGAGACCATGCCGGGAACGCCGGCCGAGATGCTTACGGGCGAGATGCTCCACCAGCCGCCGTTCCCCAAGAACACCATCACCAAGGAAATGCAGGACGTTATCAAGAAGCGTTACGTGTATCAGTACAAGGAGCTGAACGATGTGGTTTACATGCTGCTGTCGGAATCGGACAACCGCCCCATAGGCGAGCGCATAGACTTCCGCGACCTTGACCGCAACCTGAAATTCGAGCTTACAAACAACGGCATCAACATCCCCTACCATTTCCGCCTGCTCGACCACAACGGCAAGGAGATTTTCCGCTGCGCCGACTACGACCCCGACGGCGAGAGCCACGCCGTGGCGAGGATACTCTTCCCCAATGACCCGCCCAACAACATGACCATCATAAAGCTGCACTTCCCCGACATGAACAGGTACATCTTCCAGAGCATACGCTTCATAGTGCCCGCGCTGATGT
>CAKRMO010000225.1 GCA_934364765.1 uncultured Bacteroidaceae bacterium
ATTATAAGGAAGAACTGAGAAAGATACTCGAATCGCAGGCAAGGTTCATACCCGAACTGCAGGACCACGAACTTTATATGAAATGCGTGAGGGAGCTTTACCATAACAACGAGGCTCATGTGAACGAATTGGGACACAGGAATATCATAGACTTTCTCATTAATGATGTAATCTACTACCAGCGTCCGCTTAAAAGCAAGAAAAGCTGCATCGCCGATTGTCCGTATGAGAGCTACACTTATGCGGACAAGGAAACAGGCGAGATAAAGAAACGCCCCTTGAAAGTGATGCCCAAATCTCATCCGCTGTTTCAGGAGTTCCGCCTGTGGCAGTTCATTCGCAACATAAGGATTACCGAGAACGAGAAAATCGTGGACGATCGCAAATTATATGCTTACGATGTAACGGCAAAATATCTCGGTACGCCCGAAGACGTGTGCCGGCTTTATGAAAAACTGTCGGGATATGAGAACATAAACGAAAGCAAGGTATTGAAGGCGTTGGGGCTTAACACAAAGATGTTCAAATGGAATTACGGCTCCAAAAAGGAGTTCCCCGGTTTGAAAACTCACCACGAGTTTGCATCGAGAATTGCCAAGCTTGAAAACGCAAGGGAACTCAAGCGCAAAGAGGAGTACAAGCTGTGGCACATACTCTATTCCGTGAGCGACAGGGACGAACTTGAAAAAGCCCTGAAGGGTTTTGCCGAAGAATGCAAGTTTGATCCGCAGGATTTCTACGAGCAATTCAAGGCCGTTCCGAAGATGCGTGGCGATTACGCCTCTTATTCCGAAAGGGCTGTCAAACGTCTGCTTCCGCTTATGCGCACCGGGAAATATTGGAACGAAGAAAAAATAGACGCGGCTACGCTCAAGCGGATAAACGCCATAATGGCGGGCGGCTACACCCCTTATGAGGATTTCCCCGAGTTCAGGCGGGTGGCGGATTTCCAATATCTTCAGCTTTCCGATGCCTGTTATGTGGTTTACGGGCGGCATTCCGAAAACGCCGACAACAGTGTGTGGGTTTCGCCCGAGGAAATTGACAAATATCTTTGCGGCGAGTTCCGCAAAAACTCAATGCGAAACCCAGTGGTGGAGAAAGTGGTGGCTGAAACGCTCAAGGTTGTAAGGGACATTTGGAAAACCTACGGCAAGCCGGCGGAGATTCATGTGGAGATGGCGCGAAGCCTGAAAGACCCCAACGACAAGCGCAAGGAAGCCACAGAAAGAATGGCAGAAAACAGGAGGGATACAATAGACGTGCGCGAGAAACTGCAGGAACTCAAAGATGGGCACAAGGCGGACAATGTGAATCCCAATTCCTCAATACATATATTGAAATACAAACTGTGGAAAGAGCAGGGAGGCCAGTCGCCATATACAGGGAAAAGCATATCGATAGCAAGGCTCTTCACCGATGAATACCAAGTTGACCACATAATCCCCCAGAAGCGGTATTACGACGATTCTTTCACAAACAAGGTGGTGTGCGAAAGCGCGGTTAATTTGGACAAGGGCGCACGGCTTGCATATGGGTACATACTTGCCGAAGGCGGAAAGGAGATAGACGTAACGGTAAACGGCAAGCACGAGAAAACTGCCATATTACCCAAAGAACAATATGAGGAATGGGTGAAAAAGAATTACGTGAAAGAAGGCGTAATCGGCAGAAAGGGCAAAAACCTCATGATGACTGACGCCCCGGCTTCGTTCAACGCCTCGCAGCTCAACAACACCCGCTACATAGCACGCAAGACAGCGGAAATCCTGTCCCATATTGTACGTGGCGAAAACGACCCGGGGGCGCGTTCCAAGAACATAATAATGACAAACGGAAACATAACCGACCGCCTGAAGAAAGACTGGGGACTGAAACAGATTTGGAGCAAACTTATGCAGCCGAGGTTTGAACGCCTTAACGACAAAACCCAAAGCAATGACTATGGCGAGGAGATTACGGACAGCAATGGCAGACGCTACTTCCAGACAAGAGTGCCGGATGAGCTCGCCGAAAAATTCGACATCAAGCGAATAGACCACCGCCACCACGCAATGGACGCGATTGTCATAGCCTGCACTTCCCTGAGCCACATTAATTATATGAATAACCTAAGCGGCGGGGAAAAGGAACGCTATGACCTGCGCAGGGTGTTGTGTGAAAAAGACAGCAGGGCGTTTTTGAAGCCTTGGAAAACGTTTACGCAGGATTCCCGCGAGGCTCTGAACAGCATAATTGTAAGTTTCAAGCAAAACCTGCGCATCGTGAGCCGCGCAAGCAACTATTACAGCCATTATGTTGACGGCAAAAAGGTAACGGAAAGGCAAACCAAAGGCGAGCATTTCTCAATTCGCAAGCCGCTTCACAAAGCCACGTATTCGGGGCTTGTAAGGCTGCCATACACCAAAATGGAGAAAATAGAGAACACCATAGACAATCCCGAACAGATAGTTGACAAGAGCATACGCAATGAACTGAAGAAAATCCTTGCCCAATATAATGGCGCTGCCGACAAGAAGAAAATCAAGAAGTATTTCAAGGACAGGGACAACAAGCTGAACGGCGTGGATGTGGCTAAAGTTGAAGTGCGCATAGTGCCGGAACAGGCAAGGCATTCCGCACACCGCACGGCTCTTGGCTCAATAACAAACAGAAAGCAGCTTGATTCCATCACGGATTCCGGCATTAGGGAAATCCTGAGTAACCATCTGAAAAACTATGGCGGCAATTACGAGGAGGCGTTCTCGCCGGAGGGCATCAGCAGTTTGAACGACAACATAAGGCAGTTGAACGGTGGGCGCGACCACAAGCCGATAAAGTGCGTAAGGGTTTCGGAAAAATTCTCTTTGAAGTTCCCTGTAGGACAAAGCGGTTCTAAAATAAAAACTTATGTGGAAACGGAAAAAGGGACAAACCTTTTCTTTGCCATATATGTTGACGAGGAAGGAAAGCGGACGTTCGAGACAATACCTTTGAACGTTGTCGTTGAGAGAAAAAAGCAGCATCTTCCCGCAGTGCCAGAACGCAATGAAAATGAAAACAATCTTTTGTTTTCCCTTTCGCCCGGCGATTTGGTCTATGTCCCC
>CAKRMO010000226.1 GCA_934364765.1 uncultured Bacteroidaceae bacterium
GCCTATAAGAATGTCGGTGCTGCCGTTGCGGAAAGCCGACAATATGTCGTCGTATGCCGTGCGCCCACGTGTGGTGTCAAGGTCAAGACGTGCGGTGCGCGCCTGGGGGAAAGCCTGCTTCACATCCGCCTCCACCTGCTCCGTCCCCACGCCGTGGTCCCCTATATGCGTGCCTCCGCATTTCGGGCAGGTATCCGGCACTCTGTATGTCGCACCGCAGTAATGGCACGAAAGGCGGTTGAAAGTTTTGTGCCAGGTGAGGCTCACGTCACATTTCCCGCATTTCGGAATCCAGCCGCAGTCGCGGCATTCCAGATAGGAGGCGTATCCCCTGCGGTTCTGGAACAGGATAATCTGCTGCCGCGCCTCAAGAGCCTTTCCCATTTCGCTTAAAAGTTCGGGCGACAGCGAAGTTTTCATAACCTTCTTGCGGCGCAGTTCCTTGACATCCTCCACGCGTATTTCGGGCAGCAGCACGTCGCCGTATCTTTCGGAAAGAGTTACGAGCGCATACTTGCCCGCCTTGGCGTTTGAATAGGTTTCAAGGCTTGGCGTGGCTGTGCCGAGAACGGTTTTCGCCCCCTGCATCGAGGCGAGGACTATTGCCGCATCGCGGGCGTTGTATCGCGGTGAGGGGTCTTCCTGCTTGTACGACGGCTCGTGTTCCTCGTCAACTATGACAAGCCCCAAGTTTATGTGGGGAAGGAACAGCGAACTCCTCACACCGACAATCAGGCGGTAGGGTTTGGAGGACATTTGCTTTTTCCAAATCTCCACCCTCTCGCTGTCGGGGAACTTGGAATGGTAAACGCCCATTTCGTCTCCGAAGAACAGCCGCAGGCGGTTTGTTATCTGCGTGGTGAGGGCTATTTCGGGCAGCAGATACAGCACACTCCGCCCGGCGGCAAGGGCGCGTGCTATCAAATGGATGTATATTTCGGTTTTCCCGCTCGAAGTAACGCCATGAAGCAAACAGACATCTTTTGTCGCAAACGAAGCCGCGATTGCATCGTATGCACACTTCTGCGGTTTTGAAAGCGGCTGGGGCGGCATACATTCGCGCCTTTCGCTTTTAAGTCGGGTTACGTCAACTTTCATTACCTCCAGCACGCCGTTTTTCTGGAGAGTTTTCAGCGAACTCGGGCTTGCCGCCTTGACCAGTGCCGCCTTGGCGACAGGGCGCAGTATGTTGCGGTTTTTAAGCTTTATCGCCGCCACGGCGGAACTCATCTTCAAGTATTCCTCAAGCAGCTTCAATTGCGCCTCGTGCCTTCCGAGCGAGATTTTCAGCTCCTCCAGCTTATTTTCGCTAAAATACTCTTTCGCCAGCTCAACCCTCGCCTCCTGCCTCGGCTTGTATTTCGCCGCCACAACCTCGTTCACCCTCACGACATCCTTGTCGTAGAGCGAGCGCACGGTTGCCATTATGTTTTTGCTGCCTGTTTTGTTTTCAAGTGCGCTTATGCTTATTTTGCCTTCTGCGGCAAGAATGTCCGCCACCTTTTGCTCCAAAGGCGCAAGCACGGCATTGCCGTCGTCATCGGGGTTAAGGGAGACTATGCTCTCGCTTGCCAGTTTCATTCCCGCAGGCATCGCCGCCGTCATCACCTCGCCAAGCGAGCAAAGGTAGTAGCCGGCAATCCATTTCCAGAAAGAAATCTGCTCAGGGGTTACAACAGGGGAAGCGTCTATGACTTCGGCAACGGGCTTCACCTCAAAACCGCCATCGGGTGCGTTGCCGTGGATGCCTGCCACTATCGCCGAATATTTCTTCCGCACGCCGAACTCCACCACCACGCGCCCGCCAACCACAACATCCCGCTCCATTCCGGGCGGGATGCTGTATGTGAAGCACCCGTCCAAAGGAACGGGCACTATTACGTCGGCGTACCTCATTATATATTATATGGTATGGTTTCCGTGCGGCCGCTTTTTATTTCTGGTCGTAGGCGTGCTTGGGATAGTCCACCGTGTAGTGAAGCCCACGGCTTTCCTTGCGCTCTATGGCCATGCGCGTTATCAGGTAGCCCACGTTTATCATGTTGCGCAGCTCGCAGATGTCCCTCGTTGCCTTCACGCGCTTGAAAAGTTCCTCTGTCTCCTCATAAAGAAGGTCAAGGCGCGTCCACGCACGGTGAAGGCGGAGGTCGGAGCGCACAATGCCCACATAGTTCGACATGGTTTGCCCCACTTCCTTGACGTCCTGCGCAATCAGCACCTTTTCCTCGTTGGTCATAGTGCCGGCATCGTTCCACTCCGGCACTTTGTCGTTAAATCCGTATTCATCGACATGTGCCAGACTGTGGTCGGCGGCAGCCTTTGCGTAAACCACCGCCTCGATGAGCGAGTTGCTTGCAAGGCGGTTGCCTCCGTGCAAGCCCGTGCACGAGCATTCGCCAACGGCATACAGGCGGCGGATTGACGAACAGGCGTTGCAGTCAACCTTTATGCCGCCGCAAAGATAGTGGGCGCAGGGGGCGACAGGAATATACTCCTTTGTTATGTCAATTCCTATCGACAGGCATTTTTTGTATATGTTCGGGAAATGCTTCTTGGTCTCCTCCGGGTCTTTGTGGGTAACGTCAAGGCAAACGTGGTCGAGACCGTGGATTTTCATCTCGTGGTCTATTGCCCGCGCCACTATGTCGCGTGGGGCAAGCGACAGGCGCTTGTCGTATTTCTGCATGAACTCCTCGCCGTTAGGCAGTTTCAGTATGCCGCCATAGCCGCGCATGGCCTCGGTTATGAGATACGCCGGGTGGGTTTCGCCGGGGTGGAACAGCGCGGTGGGATGGAACTGGATGAACTCCATGTCCTTCACCGTGGCCTTGGCGCGGTATGCCATTGCTATGCCGTCGCCGGTGGCAATGTTGGGGTTGGTGGTTGTGGCATACACAGCCCCCGCCCCGCCGGTGGCGAGAACGGTTACTTTCGACAGCACGGTGTCGATGCGCTTTGTATCGGGGTCGAGCACGTATGCGCCATAGCATTCAATGTCGGGCGTGCGGCGGGTCACCTCGATGCCAAGGTGGTGCTGCGTTATGATTTCAACCGCGAAATGGTTCTCAAG
>CAKRMO010000227.1 GCA_934364765.1 uncultured Bacteroidaceae bacterium
GTATTACGACAAGGAGATACCTTATTCTGTTGAGGTGGTTGTTACGGAGTTCAAGGACGAGAAAAAGCTCATCCGTATGGCAGCCACGATATATGTGGAGCGCGAAAGCCAGAAGGGCATCATAATAGGGCATGGCGGCGTGGCGCTGAAGCGTGTGGGCGAGGAAGCCCGCAGGGACATCCAGAAGTTTTTCGGCAAGAAGGTGTTTTTGCAGCTGTACGTAAAGGTGAACCCCAATTGGAGGAACTCCGCCAAGTCGCTCGAAAGTTTCGGTTACGAGCCGAAATGATTTTTACAAACCATAAAACAAACAATCCGAACTATCAGCAATGGGAAATTTAGTAGCTATCGTTGGACGTCCGAATGTGGGCAAGTCAACTCTTTTCAACCGTCTCACAGAAACCCGCCGCGCCATCGTGAGCGAGGAGGCGGGGACCACCCGCGACCGCCAGTATGGCAAAGTTCTTTGGAACGGCAAGACTTTCTCGGTTGTTGACACAGGCGGCTGGGTGGTGAACAGCGATGATGTTTTCGAGGAGGAGATACGCAAGCAGGTAATGGTTGCCACCCAGGAGGCCGATGTCGTTTTGTTCATGGTTGACGTGAAGAACGGCATAACCGACCTTGATGATGAGGTGGCCAACATACTGCGCCGCGCAAAGCTCCCCGTGATACTTGTGGCAAACAAGGCTGACAACAGTGCCGATGTGTTTTCGAGCGCGGAGTTCTACCGTCTCGGCCTTGGCGATCCCATGGCCGTGAGTGCCGCGACAGGCAGCGGAACGGGCGAGCTGCTTGACGCGATAATTGAGAGGATGCCAAAGGAAAGCGGTGCTGACGACGACGAGAACATTCCCCACTTTGCGGTGGTGGGCCGCCCCAACGTGGGCAAGAGCAGCCTGATAAACGCTTTCATAGGGGAGGACAGGAACATTGTTACCGACATCGCCGGCACAACGCGCGATGCCATATCAACGCGCTACACCAAGTTCGGGTTCGACTTCTATCTTGTTGACACGGCGGGCATACGCAAAAAGAACAAGGTGAACGAGGATTTGGAATACTACAGCGTGCTGCGTTCGATACGTGCCATAGAGTCTGCCGATGTTTCCATTCTGATGATTGACGCAACGCGCGGTATCGGCACGCAGGACATGAACATATTCCAGGTGATACAGAAAAACTCTACAGGGCTGGTTGTAGTCGTGAACAAGTGGGACTTGGTTGAGGACAGATCGCAACAGGCTCAGTTTGACTATATCAACGCCATTCACGCACGCATGGCGCCGTTTGTGGATTTCCCGATAATTTTTGCGTCGGCAATGACAAAACAGCGGATATTCAAGGTGCTGGAAACGGCAAAGGACGTTTATACGCGCCGCACCACGAAAGTTCCCACGCCCAAGCTCAACGACATAATGCTTCCCATTATAGAGGAGACACCGCCCCCGGCAACCAAGGGCAAATATATAAAGATAAAATACTGCACCCAGTTGCCCAACACGCGTGTGCCGTCGTATGCGTTTTTCGCAAACCTGCCGCAATATGTAAAGGAGCATTACCGCCGTTTCCTCGAAAACCGCATACGCGAAAACTGGAATTTCTGCGGCACTCCCATCAACATTTTCATCCGCCACAAGTAAATATGAACAAACTGGTTGCGCTGGCTGCCGCGTCGGCTTTCCTGCTTTCGTGCAAGTCTGAAACCAAGGAGGGGATTGTTGAAAAATCCACGCCTTCGGAAATTGTTGAGACTGCGTACGCCCATCTTTTGAAAGGGGAGTATGACGGTTATCTTTCGTGCGTGCAGAGTTGCGACAGCATACCCGACAGATACCGCAAGAGTCTGGTTAACGTGCTGAAACAGGCTGCCGAAAACGAGCGCAAGGAGCGCAAAGGCATCGTAAGCGCGAACGCCATTGCGGAGAATACGAACGAAAAAGAAACGTACTCTGTTGTGAGGGTTGACATAACATACGGAGACAGCACCAAAGAGGAGATTGCCGTTCCTGTTGTGAAATACAACGGCAAGTGGCGGCTGAAGTGAACGCCTGACGGTTTCTCCGAGAATTTTCAATCATACACAAAATGGCGGATGCCCCAAAGTGCGTCCGCCATTTTGTATGCAGGAAAATATGCTGCACGCCGATTTTTACGGACAAATTGGGAAAATCGCGTAAGACTCTGTACCTTAATAATTTAAGCCGATTTGAGTGCGACTGTGTAAGCATTTGCTTTTCAGTGCGTTATATGTGCCGAAAATTATGTCTGATGTAGTTTGGATTATATCTGATATAATTTTTTCTACGTCCTATGTAGTTTTTCCTACATCAGACATGGTTTTTGTGGTTTTGCAGTCTGGCGTGAATGTAACCGCTGACGGACATCCCGATACGGTGTGCGACAATCATATTCGCCACCATGAATACTGTACCTGCCAATGCGAACAAAACAATATCGTACCATTGGAAATAAATGTACAACGGCATGCTTACGCAAGCCATATAAGCCACGGTGATGATTGATGTGATAAGTCCCGGAACGTATTTCCTTATGACTATGGCAAGGATTATGTGAACAATGAAGCGAACCCATATTGCCATGTACAGGCAGACAAACACCCAAACAGCAAAATAACATTCAAGGATTATCAAAAGCGCAATGGCAAGGAATGCAATCAGCAATTCCCCTATGGCGGCAATGCTGAATGCAAGAGTGCCGAGCTTTCCAAAATGCCGTATCAATTTTTCAAACCTTGGAAAACGTTTTGCCAGCCCGCTTCCGTTGCGCAGCATCCACCCTCTCAGCGTTGCCGCCGCTTCTGCGTCATGCAGAATGAGGCACAAGAGCATTGGTATGACGATGTAAAAGAATACTAATGCACTCATCATTCCGCACATATTTGCGAGAGTGTTTGTGGAAGTTGTGAGATGCTTGTAATCACGGCATCAGCCGCCGAAGTGTCCTTGGGCGGGTTTCCCCAGCCCTCGCCTTTCAGCCAGATTGTCTTGCAGCCAATTAAGGACGCGGGAATTATGTCCTTGTCGTATGAGTCGCCGATTACAATGGT
>CAKRMO010000228.1 GCA_934364765.1 uncultured Bacteroidaceae bacterium
GTTTTAGCTTTGTATCATCGTGCCCATTGCGCCGTCAAGTATCAGCACCCTTTCGCGCATAAGGCTTACTATTCTTTCTTTCGTTGTCATCGCCTTGTGTTTATGGCCTTGAATTTCTCCGCCATCATTCGTTTGTCTTCCTTTTCCTTTAGCGACTGACGCTTGTCATATTCCTTTTTACCGCGCACAAGACCTATCTTGAGCTTTGCGCGGTTGTTTTCGTCTATGTACAGCAAAAGCGGGACTATTGAAAGACCCGGATTTTTGGTTTCCTGCGCCAGTCGCCTTATTTCGCGGCGGTTGAGCAGCAGCTTGCGGTCGCGGCGTGCCTCGTGGTTATAAAACGAGCCGTAAAAATACTCTGCGATATAAACATTCTTGACCCATATCTCGCCGTCGCGGATGTAGCAGAACGAATCGGTTAGCCCGGCTTTCCCGGCGCGTATCGACTTTATCTCCGTGCCGCAAAGCACAATGCCGGCATTGTATGTGTCGAGAACGAAATAGTCATGCTCGGCACGCTTGTTCTTTATTTCTATTTTTTTCTGCGTCAATGCCATAATCCTACCTTACCGTCAAAAAATCCTCTATATTGTTTTCAACATAAGTTTCCACTGTTGCGGTGTATTCCGCCTCGCGCTCCACGAAATCGTCATCGTATTCGTCATACTTCTCGAATTGCTCGTAAAGGGCCATGAACTCCTCGTCTGAACAATCGCGCACAATCGCCTTTGCCGTCTTTTCGTACAAACGCCTCGCGTCATACAGGGTATTGCACAAGTCCTTCAGTCCCCACAGGCGCATTGCCTTCGCAAAAGGGTTCTCAAAAATAAACGGACCGTAGCCATTGTGTATAAGCTGCACGAAACCGCCCTCAAGCAATTCGCGGCGCAACACAGTGTATGCTATAACCGTAATTTGCGAAGAGTTCAGCCTCGGCATGGAATCCGCGTCAAGTTTGCCGCCCACGCTTTCCAACGCTTTTTGCGCCGCCAATTCACAAAGAGATCCCGCCCCCGCATTTTTTGCGGCTTCGAGTTCTTTTCTGCTTATTTCGGGTAATTTTATTTTACTCTCTTCCATTTCCTGAATTTCCATTTCCTGAATATTGAGAAATGCAAAGTTGCAACAAATTAACGGAACCTGGCATTACAAGTCCCGCTAATTTCATGACGGCTACTCGCTGTAAACATAGTTGAAGCGTGCAGAAGGCGCGACATCCCCATTCACGTAAAAGTCCATGGGATTGCCTTCCTCCTGCATATTGTCGCTCCACTTGAACTCAAAATCAAGTTTCCTGCCCTTGCATCCCAAAAGTTTCCGTGGCACACTTATAACAATTGCCTTGTCATATTCGGCAACTTTGGCCCTGCCGGCGTTTTTCCAGTTCCAGTCGCTTCCTTCGCCTTTTTCCACAGAGACATATCCGTCCCGCGAAACTTGGCGGTTAATGGCAAAATCATAGCCTTCCCATCCCGTAACTTTGTCGCGGTCTATGTCAACAAAAAGAACCATCCAGTTTTTGTCGGAACGCGGCGAAAGCAAACTGTCTGTACGCACATAGAAATAAACATTCCTTTTATCACGCGCCACACGCGCCTCAACGATGTCGTTCCTGCCGGTATTGTTCGAATACGTAATGTTGAATGCGCCGCTGCAATATCGGTGC
Source organism: uncultured Bacteroidaceae bacterium (assembly GCA_934364765.1). GTDB lineage: Bacteria > Bacteroidota > Bacteroidia > Bacteroidales > Bacteroidaceae > UBA6398. The sequence continues at coordinate 1,670 of CAKRMO010000228.1, forward strand.
ATCACATCGCCACGATAATCTTTGTAAACCGGGCTTACGTCATTCCAAGCTTTGAGGTCGTCAAGACGAATTGTCTTTGCCGCCGAAACTTTTTCCGACTTCTCGATACCCTTAAAGCGGCGCACTTTGTCAACAAGCATGTAATAATAAACATCGCCCTTGTCGCCCCAGCCTTTGCTAGGCTCTATATCCCGGCTGTGGTCCCAGTCAAACTGGTCAACAAAGGCGAAATTGCGCCCTTTCCAGATTTTGCCGTTTTTGAACATATCGGCAACATATTCATTCCAGCCTGTTACAAAAACCATTTTGGGGTCGAGTTCAAAAGCCCGGCTCCATTGCTCGTTGAAGTTCCACCCGTAAAGATAGGCATCCTTGCGGGTGTCGAAGCCTTTGAGCTTTGAATAGCTCCTGCCATAGCTGCCGTCAACGTTAAAGGCGGAGCAATGTCCGTTTGTGGCGTCGCTCGTATTCTGTGCCATGCCCACCGTAACCTGTTCGTAACCGTTTGGGGTCTTTACATATCCGTGCTGCGGATAAACTTCAAGCCACCCCCACTGCTTCCACTTGGGGTTGTCGGCAGGGCCGTTCACATAATCCGGCTGCCCGGGACGGAACGTGAAAAAGCCGAGTATCTCCCTTTCTTCGGGCACGGCATTGTCAAAATTGTCGCAATAAGCCATTATCACAGGCTTTCCGTCCCAAAAATACCACAAGTCCTTGTAAAGTCCCGGCTTGTATAATTCGCGGTAAAGCCGCGTGAGCGATTTCTTGGAGTCGGGGCTGTAACCGAACGGAAGCATAAAAGCGATTTTGGGCGTGTTCACGCCGTCAAGTCTCGCCTGATGCCACACGCGCAGCAGCGTTTTATAGGATTTGTCCCACGTCAAATCGCCATTGGTGCAGTCAAAAAACACAGCGTCCACTTTTGCGTCGGCAAGCATTTCGGCGTGTTTTCGCAAAACCCACGGGTCGAATGTGCTGTAATACCCCAAAAGCGGCTCCTCCCAAAAATAATGCGCGCGCCAGTTCTTCCATGCGGGGTGGTCGTAGCTTTCCATCGCCTCGGGCTGTTCGCGCTGTATCTTACTGATGTTCCTGTCTGTTATTCCCTGCGGATAGTTCCACTGATGCCAAGTCCAATAAAAGATGGCCACTTCCTTTTCCTTGCGCAACTTTACGCTGTCCGGGTCTTGCAAAGCCTTTCTGCCGAGAGCGTCTGTAACCGCCCAAGTGTCAGACTTCAGGAACTGCGCATCAGCAGCAGCGCATCCCATAACCGCTACCGCAAGAAAAACTTTGCGCAACGATAAGCCGTAGTTTTTCATCGTTCGTCGAGTTTGCGCCCTACAAGGCTCGTTATTTGTTTTTAAGCAAATCGCGTATTTCGGTTAGAAG
>CAKRMO010000229.1 GCA_934364765.1 uncultured Bacteroidaceae bacterium
TCTCGGCGCATTGCTTGCAAGCTGCGGCAAGAGCGACCCAATTCCAATGTTTGTAGGCACGTACACCGACAGCGGTTCAGACGGCATCTACTCCTTCTCGTTCGACCAGGAAAGCGGCAAGGCAAAAGCGCAGCACAGCGCGAAGATATCCAACCCGAGCTATCTCGTGATTGCCCCCAACGACTCGTTCATGTATTGCGTGAGCGAAAACAAGGGCGACGAGGCCATTATAAGCGCATACCGCGTGGGAATGACCAGCGGGCGCATGGCGCTGCTCAACCGCGTGCTCGCCCACGGCGACGACCCGTGCCATCTGGCAACATACGCACGCAACCTTTACGTGGCAAACTACTCATCGGGCAGCATCAGCGTGGTTGGCATTGAGCGGGACGCAACACTGTTTGACAACGAAGAGACCATAAAGTTCAACAACGGCACAAACGCTGACCCCGAAAGGCAAAGCGGCTCGCACATACACCAGGTTCAGAAATCGCCCGACGGCAAATATTTGTTCGCCGTTGACCTTGGCGGGGACTGCATATACAAATACGAGCTGCGCCCCAAGTTCAAGGAGGGCGAGCCTTTCAAGACCGACCTGCCGCAAGGCTGCGGGCCGCGCCACATAACCTTCTCGCCCGACAGCAAGCACGCCTATGTCGTTACAGAGCTTAGCGACGAGGTGATAGCCTTTGACTACAACGCCGAAAGCGGCAGCCTGGTGCAGAAACAGGTTGTCAAGGCAAGCGACGCCGGCGCACGCGGAGGCGCGGAAGTAGAGGTTAGCCCCGACGGCAAGTTCCTGTATGCAAGCGTGAGGCTGAAGAACGACGGTGTGGCGATATTCAAAATCAACCCCGACGGAACGCTTAAGAAAACCGCCTATCAGAAAACCGGCAAGCACCCGCGTATGTTCAAGATTTCGCCAAACGGCAAATTCCTGCTCGTGGCCTGCAAGGACGACAATGTAATCCAGGTTTACGGACGCAATGCCGAAACAGGCGGGCTCACAAACACGGGGAATGACATAAAGCTGGGCCATCCCGCCTGCATTGTTTTCGGCGAGGCCGTGCCTTGGTGAAACCTTTTTCCGGCACCCCCAAAAAACTACATAGGACATGGAAAAAACTACGTCCTATGCAGGAAAAATTATGTCTGATGTAGTTTAAATTACATCAGACATAATTTTTGCATTTATAGGGCACAGAAAAACAAGCACTTATACCACCGCTTTTATTTTTGCACAAATCGCTGTAAAGCAAGACTTTGTCTTGCTTTTGGCACAAATGCTGAAATCCTGCGCTTTTCCCCTATTTTCCGAGAGACACACAAGCTGCCGTATGCCTGTTGAAAGTCCCCACGCATACGCCAGGCCATTCTTTCACGGCAGGCTTTTCTCCAATTCCAGCAAGAGGCGTTTTGCATCCAACCCGCCGGCAAAGCCCGTAAGTGAACGGTCGGAGCCTATCACGCGGTGGCAGGGCACCATGATGCCTATTCCGTTCGCGCCCACAGCCTGCGCAACGGCCCTCACGCCATTGGGGTTTCCAACCTGCCGCGCTATGTCCATATAACTGCGCGTTTCGCCATACGGAATGCCGAGCAAGGCGTTCCACACACTGCGCTGGAACTCCGTCCCTGCAAAAAGCAGCGGGACATCAAACTCCGTGCGCCCGCCGGCGAAATACTCGTCAAGCTCCTTTGCCGCCAAAAGCAACACTTCGGATTTCCCTTCCGCATACTCCGCTTTCAGAAAACGCCTTATGCGGTTGTCGTTGCGGCGGCGGTGCTTTATGTTCTTCCAGTCGCAAAGGCACAGTTTTCCTTCCTTCTCACCCAGCAGCAACTCGCCGCAAGGGGACTGGTAATGGCAAATGTTTATCGTATGTTTGCTCATCTATGCAAAAAATTTTCCGACATTATGAATGTAAAGTTAGCGTATTCCGTTCAAACTCCGCCACCGGCGCAATGTTCTTTTAATAAAAACACATTCAGATGCCGGCGTTACGGAATAAAATGCTAATTTTGACTTCGGCAATGCCACAGACACGCGGCATTCACGCCATTCCGCATGAACGATATACTTACACTTCTCTCTAACAACCTGCCTTTCACGCCCAATGAGGAACAGCACCACGTCCTCGCCGTACTGGTGCGCTTTGTAGAAACGCAGGTGAGCCGCGCCGCCCTGATAATGCGCGGCTATGCCGGCACAGGCAAAACGTCGCTCGTAAGCGCATTGGTCAAAAGCCTGAAGCAAACCGGCACGGAGCCTGTGCTGCTCGCCCCCACAGGACGCGCCGCAAAGGTTTTCGCCAAATACTCCGGCGAGAAAGCCTACACCATACACAAAGCCATATACCGCCAAAAGACGTTCGAGGGCGAGGACACCAAATTCACCCTTAACTTCAACAAAAGGAAGAATGCCATATTCATAGTTGACGAGGCCTCGATGATTTCCAACGAGTGCGGCAACAGCCTCTTCGGTTCGGGATGCCTGCTCGACGACCTTGTGAAATATGTTTACAGCGGAGCGAACTGCAAGCTGCTTCTCGTTGGCGACACGGCGCAGCTCCCGCCGGTAGGCGAGCCGGAAAGCCCCGCGCTGTCGGTGGAGCAACTGACCGGCTACGGACTCAGGGCGGCAATGGTGGAACTGCGGCAGGTGATGCGGCAGGGAAAGGACACCGGCGTGCTTACCAACGCCACAATGCTGCGCAACATGATATTGCAGGGCGAGCCTTCGGATTTCCCCGTCATAACACAGCAAGGCTTCGACGACTTGCGCTATATGCCCGGCGGGGAATTTGTCGAAGAACTCGAAAGCTGCTACGGCGAAGTGGGGAGCGACGAGACAATCGTGGTTACGCGCTCGAACAAACGCGCAAACGAATACAACATGGGCATAAGGGCGCGCCTTTACGAACGCGACGAGCAGATAACCGTGGGCGACCGCATAATGGTGGCGAAGAACAACTATTACTGGGCCGAGAAGGCAGCCGTTTTCAACAGCTCGCGAGAAGCCGCCGAAGTGGATTTCAT
>CAKRMO010000230.1 GCA_934364765.1 uncultured Bacteroidaceae bacterium
CGCTGACGGTTATGTCGTTTTCCACAATCATGCTTGGCAGCAGGTCTTTTGATGTGGCGTATGCGCTTATCGTTCCGCCTTGGACGGAGATTTGAGTTGTGTATTCCTTGTAGCTTTTGCCGTTGGCGCTGTAGAATATTGTCGCGTTTTCCGTGGGGCAGCTCAAAGCTATGTTGCCGTTGCTGTTTTTTATCTCCACCGGCGCGCAGACTGCGCCCTTTGTGCGTCCCTTCTCGGCTATCTGCTCCTTGGTGTTTGCGTTTTCAAGCGGAATAATTGTGAAGCTCATCGTCATAGGTTTGGTCAGGAGTTCATATTTCGGCAAAACGTCCGGACCGCAACTGTTGTTGCCGAGCGCACGGTTTGCTGCGTCAATGCAAACAACGTTCTCTTTCACCATAGGCACTTCGTAGGGGTGGAGTTTCCTGTGCCTTTGGTCGGTGTATATGTCCTCGGCGCGCCAGTGTCCCACCGTCGCCGACATTTCCGTGGAACTTACTACCATTAGTCCGTTGCCGCTGTTGTTGGTTAGGGCTATGTAGCGCACATTCTCCTTGTTGCCGGTTTCCTGCGGCTTTGCAAATCCTGTCCACTGCTCGCTAACGGTGCTGTGATAAAGCCCGGGGAAACACGACTCCTTGCGGTCGCGATAGTTGTCCCACGGGCCGCGCCCGTACCAGTCGAAGTTTTCATAGCCTTCGGGCATATAGAAACGGTAGCCTGTCTTGGGAACAACAATGCCGTTGCGCCAAGGCTCTATCTTGCTTGAAACCGAAATTGCTCCGTCGGCAAGCACGCGATACCCCATTTGCGTTTTGAAGCTCGCCGCGCCGCTGCATGAATACTGGTTGGTGATCCAAAGGGCTATGCTGCCGTCTTTCTCCTTTCTTACGTTCCATGCCCCTGAATGCGGTTTCAAGTTTCTGATGCCCAAATTGTCCCACGCGGCAGCATGGCTGTGGTCGTTGTCGGTCGGGGCGCGGAAGGCGTTGAAGTGAAGGCTGTCGAGCAGAAGCTTGCCCTTGTATTCGTATTTGGCTATCTGGCCTGTGGCAACAGAGAATGTGGCGCGGAAGTTCGTGCCTTCCACGGTCAGGTCGCCGTTGCCCTCGATGTTTGTCTTGATTTCACCGTTGCCGGTTGCCTTGTATGCCGGCCTGTCTGCGGCTTTGCGCAGCAGGAACTGCTCTGCCGCCACCTCGTATCCGGCTTCCGCCCATGCGGTGTTGGCTTTCTGCTTCACGCTGAAGCGCACGTAATAGTCCGCACCCGCTTTTGCGTTGTCGGGGATCAGGTTGCCGAGGGTTATTTCCTTGCTTGCGCCGCCGGCTATGTCGTATGCGGGCAGTTCTTTTTTGCTTATCGCAATTCCGTCTTCGAGAATTTGGCAGCTTATGGCATATTCGCTTAGGTTTGCGAACGCCAGCTTGTTCTTTATGACGAATGTGCCCTTAACGCTGTCGGTCATGGCAAAGTCGGCGGGCTGGTAGATTTTCTTCACGTTAATGGCTTTTGCCGAATATGTGTAGTCGGGGAATATCACGCCGTTTGTGCAGAAGTTGCCGTCGTTGGGCTTGTCGCCGAAGTCGCCGCCGTATGCCCGGTAGATTTTGTTTCCTTTTCCGGGTATGGGCATATTAAGCCCCTGGTCTTTCCAGTCCCAGATAAATTCGCCGGGTAGCGCGGGGTAACGCTCATACAGGTTGTAGTATTCCCTTTGGTTGCCCATGGAGTTGCCCATTGCGTGGCTGTTTTCGCATTGTATGTGCGGGCGCGGCTTTTCTCCTTTTTTGTATTGTGCCTCGCGTTCCTCGCCTATGCTCTTTATCCTGTCAACGCTTGCATACATAGTGCTGGTTGTGGAGCACCATGTGGAATTTTGCTCGTAGTGCGTTAGACGCGTTTGGTCGAGGGCGTTTATTGCCTGCGCCACTTTTTCAAAGTTGCTGCCGTTGCCGCTCTCGTTGCCGAAGCTCCAGATGAAGATGCAGGGATGGTTGCGCATCCACAGCACGTGGTTCACGTTTCTCTCCACCATCGGCTCGAGGAATTTGGCGTTGTGCGACAGCGAGAAGTTGCCGTGGCATTCCACATTGGCTTCGGCAAGCACATACATCCCGTATTTGTCGCAAAGGTCGTAGAAGTAGGGGTTGTTCGGGTAGTGGCTCGTGCGGACGGCGTTTATGTTGAGCCGCTTCATGAGCATAATGTCGCGCTCCATTTCCTCTTTCGACACAGTGCGCCCATTGACGTTGCTGAAGTCGTGGCGGTTCACGCCGTGTATCTTGATGGGCGTGCCGTTTATGGTTATCGCGCCCTGTTCGTTCACTCCCACTTCGCGTATGCCGAGCTTGCTGCCGCGCACATCGATTGTCTTGCCTTTCTGCGCCAACTTCAGCACAAGGTCGTAGAGGTTGGGCTGCTCGGCGTTCCACAGCTTGGGATTGTTCACTGCAAGCTCCATTTCTGTGGCGTTCGTGCTTTGGGGACTTATCCCGCAGGACTTTTCTGCCACCTTTTTGCCGTTGTCCCAAACCTCAGCCGTTAGCGTGAGACCTTTTACCGCCTTGGTTTTGGGAGCGGCTTGCACGCTTGCCTGTATTTTTACAGTCGCGCTTTTTGCAGCCGGCCCTATTTTAGTGGTGGCAAAATAGTCGCGTATCTGAACCTTGGGGGCTGACCACAGAAAAACGTCGCGCGTTATGCCGGTAAGCCTGTAATAGTCCTGGTCTTCGAGAAACGAGCCGCTCGTAAAGCGGTAAACCTGCACGGCGATTGTGTTCTCGCCCTTTTGCAGGTAGTCGGTTATCCTGAACTCTGACGGCAGGTAGGAGTCCTCGGCATACCCTGTGAATTTTCCGTTAACCCAAACGTAATATCCGTGTCCCGCACCGTTGAAGCGCACGTAAACCTCGCGCCCTTTCCAGTTGGCGGGCACGGTGAATTTGCGGCGGTAGCTTCCCACGGGGTTTTTCATGTTGTCGTTATACTGCCAGTCTGCCGGGCGCGAGGCCATT
>CAKRMO010000231.1 GCA_934364765.1 uncultured Bacteroidaceae bacterium
TAGAGTATGTTCCGTCGTTCATCAGCTTATCGATGTTGGCCATCTTCTTCACAGCCTTGCGGATTGTGGGGAAGTTGGTGAGCATGCCGCCCGGCCAGCGTTCGATTACGTAAGGCATATCAAGAGCCTTCGCCTTTTCGGCAACAATATCCTTAGCCTGCTTCTTGGTTGCGACGAAAAGGATTCTCTTGCCCGACTTTGCAATCTGCTTGAGGGCTTCTGCGGCCGTGTCAACCATTGCAACGGTCTTGTTGAGGTCTATAATGTGAATGCCGTTGCGCTCCATGAAGATGTAGGGGGCCATTGCGGGATTCCATTTGCGTTTCAAGTGGCCGAAATGGCATCCGGCTTTGAGTAGGGTTTCAAAATCTGTACGTGACATTGTCGTTTTGTTTTTGTTTACTTTCTTTTTGTTTGCATTTTAAGCACCAGCCCCAAGGTAGTCTTTTGCCGCCGCATGCCAGATAATGGCCGGGCGGCAAAGGAATCCTTGCGGTTTAGATACTAAACTATATATTTTGCCAATATGTCCAAAAGTCTGAAGTGGATTAACGCTTGGAGAACTGGAAGCGGCGGCGTGCCTTGGGACGTCCCGGCTTTTTGCGCTCCACGGCGCGTGAGTCGCGTGTTACGAAGCCTTCCTTGCGGAGTGCCGCCTTGTCTTCTGGGTTAATCTTTACCAGTGCGCGCGCAATGGCGAGGCGGAGTGCCTGCGACTGTCCTGTGAAGCCGCCGCCGGTAAGGTTTGCCTTGATGTCGTATTTCTCCACAGCTTCCAGCAACTGGAGGGGCTGCTTAACCACGAACTGTAAAATAGAAGATGGAAAGTATTCGGTCAAATCTTTTTTGTTGATAGTTATCTTTCCTGTGCCCTCGCTCACGTAAACACGTGCCACTGAGCTTTTGCGACGGCCTAATGCATTAACTACGTCCATTTACTATTTTATTTATACTGGTTAATATCGATTTGTCTGGGTTTCTGTGCTTCCTGCTTATGTTCACCACCCTCGTAAACATAGAGGTTCTTTAGGATATGGCGTCCAAGGCGGTTTTTGGGGAGCATTCCGCGCACAACCTTGCGCACGAGTCTTTCGGGACCGTTGGGCTTGTTGAAGATGCTCTGCGGGGTGTGCTTGCGCTGTCCGCCGGGATAGAGGGAGTATGTAAGGTATATCCTGTCTGTCCATTTGTTGCCTGTGAGGCGCACCTTGTCTGCGTTGATTATTATCACATTGTCGCCGCAGTCGGCGTTGGGAGTGAATGTGGGCTTGTACTTGCCGCGCAGCAGTTTTGCAACGCGCGTGCAGAGACGGCCGAGCACCTGATCGGTTGCGTCAACCACAACCCACTCTTTGTTTGCATTCTGTTTGTTGATAGAAACAGTCTTGTAGCTTAATGTATCCACTTTCGTGTCTTTTATTTTAATGATTAAACATCAGGCAGCCTTCCGTTCTAAGTTTTTCTTCGGGCTTGCCATAAAGTTTCGCGCCGCAAAACGGCGCACCACGATTCACTAACCACTGCACCTGGCCAAATTCTTATCATTAGATGCAGCTATTAACACGCGGGGTTACAGGCTTATAACACGCCTGTTGATAATAATCGGCGTGCAAAATTACTAATTTATTTTTATGTGGCTAAGTTTTTCTTGTGTTTTTTTGCTGTAATTCATCCGCTAAGGCTTCTGGAGCCTGCGGGTTGGCTGAAAAATGAATGCCGCCGCTGCGTGTTGCAATGCAGTGGCGGCATTCTCCTTTATAAGACTATGTATAACCTGCGCTGTTACTGTCCCAGTTTGTTGCCTTTGCCGGGGAAAACTATCGAGGGCTTGAATGTCTTTGCCTCCTCGGGCGTCATCATGGCGTATGACATGATTATCACCACGTCTCCCACCTGTGCCTTGCGGGCGGCAGCCCCGTTGAGGCAAATCACGCCGCTTCCGGCAGGGCCGGTTATCACGTATGTCTCAAACCTCTCGCCGTTGTTCTTGTTGGCTATCGCCACCCGCTCGCCGGGGTATATGCCGGCGGCTTCCATGAGTGTTTGGTCTATCGTTATGCTGCCCACGTATTCAAGGTTTGCCTCGGTTACGGTGGCGCAGTGGATTTTCGATTTCAGTATCTGTATGTACATTTCGGCTCAGATGTTCTCCTTGTATTTTATGTTGTCGATAAGCCTTACGGGGATGTGCCCGCAGAACACGGTTATGCAGCCAACGATATAGTTGCTGTCGTCCCAGCTGCCTACGTTTTGCAGGGTTGTGCCGTCAACAATTTCGTAATATTGCACCTCAAGCCCGTCAACGGCGTTTATGGTGTTCACCACAAAGTCGTGTGTCTCGCCCACGCTGTGGCTCTTTGCAAAGTCGCGGCTTTCAAAAAGGGTTTTCGATATGTTGAGCGCCGTGTTGCGTTCCTCCTGGCTCAGCAGGGCGTTGCGGCTGCTCAGCGCAAGCCCGTCCTCCTGTCTCACTATGGGGCAGGGGCGCAGTTCCACCGGAATGCCGAGGTCTTTCACCATAGCCCTTATCACGGCTATCTGCTGGAAGTCCTTTTCGCCGAAATACGCCCTGTCGGGGCTTGCGGCGTGGAAAAGCTTGCTTACTATCTGGCAAACTCCGTTGAAGTGGCCCGGGCGGCGTGCGCCTTCCATCACGGTGTCTGTCGGGGGGTATGAGAATTTGCGCGTGTCGGGTTCAGGATACATCTCCTCAACCGCAGGGGCGAACATTATTGTAGTGCCGAGCGAAGCGAGCAGCCTTTCGTCCGCCTCAATGTCCCTGGGGTAGTTTTCAAGGTCGCGCTTGTCGTTGAACTGTGTTGGGTTGACGAACACGCTCACCACCGTGGCGTCGTTTTCCTCCACCGAACGCTTCACAAGCGAGGCGTGTCCTGCATGGAGCGCACCCATTGTGGGCACAAGTCCCACGGTCTTGCCTTCCTTGTGAAGGGCGGCAATGCGTTCGCCCAGTTCCTTTCTGGTCTTTATTACCTCCATTATTATACGC
>CAKRMO010000232.1 GCA_934364765.1 uncultured Bacteroidaceae bacterium
GTATTACAACGTATGCACAGACCATATACGACGCAGGAATACTATGAAAAAATAGAAAAAATCAGAGAGGAGATCCCTGATGTTTCCATATCCTGTGATCTGATTGTAGGATTCCCACAGGAAACAGAAAAGGAATTTGAAGAAACCTATGCTTTCTTACAGAAATGTCGTTTTTCTTTCCTGCAAGAGTGAACGACATTTTTGCATACTCGTCGCTGTAAAGCAGAAGCGGCTTCTTGTCCTGCCCTTTGTAGTTCTTAAGAACCACGTTGCCTATGCTGCCGCCGCGAGTGCTGATGCCCACGGTTATGTCTTTGTTTTTCAGAGCAACAAGTTGCTGTTTCTCTCCGTTGTCCGTGAATATGCTGTCGTGTGCGGCTTTTGTTGTTTCGCCGGCGGCTGTTTCCGTCTTGGTGTCTTGCTGTTGCTTTTCCTCTGCCAGCTGCTCCTCGCGCTGTTGTTTCAGTTGTTCCTCGCTTGGCCTGTTGAAATAGCTGAAGCCGAATATCACCGCTATTATCAGCAGGAAACCTATTACGCTGTTTTTGTCCATTTTTTCAGATTAAGTTCGTTGTGTGCGCCGTCCTTATTGTTTGTCGTCCTGCGGGGTGTTGTCAACAATGGTCTTTATGAAATCCAGGAACAGCGGGTGGGGTTTCAGGACGGTGCTGCTGTATTCGGGGTGGAACTGTGTGCCTACATACCATTTCAGCGTTGGTATTTCGACAATCTCCACAAGGTTGGTTTCGGGGTTCACCCCATCGCACATCATCCCCGCTTTTTCATACTCCTCGCGGTAATCGTTGTTGAACTCGTAGCGGTGGCGGTGGCGTTCCTCTATTATGTCCGTGCCGTATATGGCCCTTACCTTGCTGCCTTCCTTCAGCGCGCATTCGTATGCCCCAAGGCGCATTGTGCCTCCCATGTTGGTGATGTTCTTCTGCTCCTCCATGAGGTCGATTACGTTGTGGGTGGTTTTCTCGTTCATCTCAATGCTGTCGGCATCCTTGTAACCCAGTACGTTGCGTGCGAACTCCACAACCATCATCTGCATTCCAAGGCAGATGCCGAATGTGGGTATGTCGTGCTCGCGGCAGTATTTGGCGGCGGTAATCTTCCCCTCTATGCCGCGCTGCCCGAAGCCCGGGCAAATCACAATGCCCTGCATGCCCTTCAGGCTTTCCTCCACGTTGCCGGGTGTGATGTATTCGCTGTTGATGAAGTGGGTCTTAACCTTGCGGTTGTTGTATGTGCCGGCTTGCGACAGCGATTCCAGAATGCTCTTGTAGGCATCCTGCAAATCGTATTTCCCCACGAGGCCCACGTTTACAACGGTCGTGGCCTTGTGGCGGCGTTCCAGGAAGGCCCTCCACGGCCCGAGTCCCGGAGTTTCGCCCGGTTCTATGCCCATTTTGCGCAAAATGGTTGAGTCGAGTCCCTGCTCCTGCATCCTTAGCGGCACTTCGTATATTGTGGGCTGGTCTATGCTCTGCACCACGGCTTCGGGGTCAACGTTGCAGAAGTTGGCAACTTTTTTGCGTATGCCCGCGCTCAGGTCGTGTTCGGCGCGCAAAACAAGTATGTCGGGCTGTATGCCCAGGCTTTGCAGCTCTTTCACCGAGTGTTGCGTGGGTTTTGTCTTGAGCTCCTGCGCCGCCGAAAGGAACGGCACGTAAGTTAGGTGTATGCACAGGGCGTTTTTGCCCAGTTCCCATTTAAGCTGGCGTATGGCCTCGAGAAACGGCAGCCCCTCTATGTCGCCCACAGTGCCGCCTATCTCGGTTATCACGAAGTCGAAGTGGTATTTGTTTCCCAAATATAGTATGTCGCACTTAATCTCGTCCGTGATGTGCGGCACAACCTGTATGGTCTTTCCCAGATAGTCGCCCCTGCGCTCCTTTTCAATCACGTTCTTGTATATGCGCCCGGTGGTGAAGTTGTTGTGGCGTGTGGTCTTTATGCCGGTGAACCTTTCGTAATGTCCAAGGTCAAGGTCGGTTTCCTGTCCGTCTGCCGTAACATAGCATTCCCCATGCTCGTAGGGGTTGAGCGTGCCGGGGTCCACGTTTATGTATGGGTCGAACTTTTGGATTGTTATGTTGTATCCGCGTGCTTGCAGCAGTTTGCCTATTGACGAGGAAATGATCCCCTTTCCCAGCGACGATGCAACGCCGCCCGTTACAAAGATATACTTGGTTTCAGCCACGATTATATTGATTTATGTATTATTAAACGCTTGCAAATTTACTGAAAAATTCCCGCCCATGCCTTGTTCGGGATAAGAAATCAGAAAAGACGGGGCTGTTCCGTGTTCTCCGTGCATATCCGTCCGTGTGTAAAAGGTGTTGCCGTAAAAACGGCAGATGCCGCCTAAACGGCGTAACTAGTTGGATTACAGCAAAATGCCCATAAAGAAGTGCGTTTGCGTAACGATTTGTTTTTCAGGTGCTTGCAAGCGGCGAAAAAAGGTCTGATGTAAAAAAATTATATCAGATATAATTTTTTTCTATGTCCTATGTAGTTTTTCTTATATCCGATGTGAAATTGGCTTTGGTTTTTGTGGCAAAGGTTATGTCTGTGTTTTCGTTTACAAAATCATTCTCCGCTTTTCGTAAAGGCATAAAAAATGCCCACCTTTAGGACGATGGGCAATCCAAATGTTTTCACAACGGAATAATCCTTATTGTGATTAGCTGAAAATTCACTGCAAATATACGTATTTTTGTTATAGGTTGCATCTTGTTGTCGGAAAAATTTCATAAATTCGCGAAATAACATCATAAACAGCAAGTACAGTGAAAACTATCTTAGGATTGGACCTTGGTCCGGGAAGCATAGGGTGGGCTTTGGTGAACACGGAAAACGGCAAGCCGGAAAGTATAATAAAGGCGGGAAGCCGCATAATCCCTATGGACGCGGGAGAAATGAGCGACTACGAAAGCGGAAAATTGCAATCGTCGGCATCGGTGCGGACTGCATTTCGAGGAATGCGCCGCTTGTATGAGAG
>CAKRMO010000233.1 GCA_934364765.1 uncultured Bacteroidaceae bacterium
TGACAAAAATTTGCAACATGAAACCATTTGACGTTTTTCCATTATACGACGTAGAAATCGTTCGCGGGCGCGGATGCAACGTGTGGGACGCTGACGACAACGAATATCTCGACCTCTACGGCGGACACGCCGTGATAAGCATCGGGCATTGCCACCCGCACTATATAGAATGCGTGAGCCGCCAGCTCAACCGCCTCGGCTTCTACTCAAACTCGGTGCAAAACCACCTGCAGACGGAGTTCGCGGAACGCCTCGGCAAAGCCTCAGGCTATGAGGATTATTCCGTGTTCCTTATAAATTCGGGCGCGGAAGCCAACGAAAACGCCCTGAAGCTCGCATCGTTCCACAACGGACGCACAAGGGTCATCGCCTCCGCAGGAGCTTTTCACGGACGCACCTCGCTCGCCGTCGAAGCCACAGACAACCCCAAGATAAACGCGCCGATAAACAAGAACAGCCACGTTACGTTCCTGCCGCTCAACGACACCAAGGCGTTTGTAGGCGAGATAGCGAAGGGCGATGTGTGCGCCGTGATTATCGAGTGCATACAGGGCGTGGGCGGCATACACCTCGCCGACAAGGAGTTCATGCAAGCCGTGCGCAAGGCGTGCTACGAACACAATACGGTGCTCATCTGCGACGAAGTGCAATGCGGCTACGGACGCAGCGGCAAGTTTTTCGCCCACCAGCACCTTGACGTAAAGCCCGACCTAATCACTGTGGCAAAAGGCATAGCCTGCGGTTTTCCGATGGGCGGACTGCTGATTTCGCCCAAGTTCAAGCCGGTTTACGGTATGCTCGGCACAACGTTCGGCGGAAACCACCTTGCGTGCGCCGCAGCCCTTGCAGTGCTCGACGTGATAGAGAATGAAAAATTAGTGGACAACGCCGCAGCCGTGGGCAAGCACCTCATGGAACGCTGCGGTGAAATCAGCGGGATAAAGGAAATACGCGGGCGCGGGCTTATGATAGGCCTTGAATTTGAAAAGCCTGTAAAGGATTTGCGCAAGAACCTCATCTTCGAACAGCGCGTGTTCACCGGCGGCGCGGGCACGAACATCCTAAGGCTTCTCCCGCCGCTCTGCCTCACCATTGAGCAGGCCGACGATTTCATTGAACGCCTGAAAAAAGCCCTCGTCAAGTTTTAGGCAATAGCAAAACTCTTTTATACAACTTACACAGAAATTATTACGTTTGCAGCCCGCACGACACCACAACGGAACGTGCGGGCTGCTGTTTTGCCGTAAAAAACATGCCGTTAACTGGCGGAATTTACGTAAAAATTGCGCTCGTAGTGTCGGTGTTTTAAGGAGTGGTTAATGCGTTGGCGTACAGGGAGTATGCCATACGCCCCTACATATATACCTATGCAATCAATAAACAACACACATCGTTCATATAATTTTCGCAAAGCCAAAAACGATTGCCCTTTTCATACACCCCGAAAACTACATTTGATGCAGGAAAAACTACATAGGACATAGAAAAAATTATATCTGATATAATTTAAACTACATCAGACATAATTTTTGCCGTTGCAAACAACTGAAAAACAACAACTTACAAGAACCATTTCAGAAACATACAACCCTTTGCAAGCCAAGAGTTTATCTCGTTTTCTCTTCTTTGCCGCAAATTTCCCTTTAACAAGCAAAAACCGCAGCCCCGGCAAAATTGCCGGAGGTGCGGTTTCAACTGTTTTTTGCGGATGCCGCCATGCGGTTGCCCGCTGTTTTTCCATGCCAACGGCAAAGCGTCAGCCAATGAACCAGCGGCTGCCGGGGATATACGAAAGCAGCTTAGCCGTGATTGTGCAGCAGACGAACGTGAGCACGGCTATGCAGGGGATTGCGAGGTAAACGGGTATCAGCGGGCTGGCCTGGTCGCCGTTCACGAAGAACGAGGCTATGGGCGCGAGGAAGAACATATGCATAAGGTACATCCCATACGATCGCTTCGATATTCCCGTTATCACCCTGTTCGGCTTGCCTGCGCCTATGCAGGTGAAAAGCAGGAACATGCCGAATGTGGCGCAAAGCACGTTGGGCGTGCAGAACTCCCACGACCACTCCAGCATGGGGGTTTCGATAATCTGTCCCGGCACGCCCTTCCACCAGAACGACCACGCCGTGAACGCCGCGCCCGCAACGAAGCAAACAGCCCCCACAACAAGGCGTTTTTTCACCGCCCACTTTATGTGGAAGCGTATGTAGTGCGCCAGCACAAGGTAGCCGAGAAAGCCGGAGCAATACCACAGCATGTGGTAGCCGTTCCAGAAACACTCGCCCCAAATCTCGGGCGCGACAAACTTGTGAAGCCAAGGCATTACAGTGGAAAAGGCGAACAGCCCGATGAACACGCGCTCCTCCTTGGCCGTCGCCCTTTCAAGCCAAGGCGATATCACGGGCATTATGAGATAAAGGCTTATCAGCGGGTACATGAACCACAGGTGCCCCGCCATTGAGGGGAAGTTGAGCGGCAGGTGCCTGAGGTCGGCAACCGACTGCTCCCATGTCATCCCGCCCCAAGCCAGCGGCAGCAGGCAGTAGAGCACCGCGAAGAATACGAACGGCGGGACTATGCGCAGGAAACGGCGCTTGTAGAAGCCGAGCATGGTAACGCCCTTCTTCATTGGCACAAGCAGGAATGCCGAAACCACCATGAAAAGCGGCACACACGTGCGCGCCACGCCGCCATCGTAGAACGCCACCCAGAAGCGGTTGGCCTCGTTTGCCAGCATCGACACGTTCCCCGCCATGCCCGAGGCGTCGGCGCCGTAGAAGTTCTCGCTCGAATGCACGAGCATCACAAGGAAACAGGCAACCACCCGCAGCCAGTCCACAAACACTAATCTCTCCTTATTCTCCATATTATTTTCATGTTAAATTATAAGACGCAAGAACGCGTGAGACCGTTTTTTGCGAAAAAACGGAAACTTTCGCGAAAATAGCCATAAAAAACCGAAAACCGCATTTTGCGAGCAAAAAAGTGCAAAAGCGGG
>CAKRMO010000234.1 GCA_934364765.1 uncultured Bacteroidaceae bacterium
AGCCATAACCGCCGCCTTTTTGCCTTTCCCTCACCCGACAGCAATGAAACTAAATTGCTAACTTTGCAGGTTGTTAGGTCATAATCGAAAACGGAAAACGGATGAGGATATTGATTACAGGGGCAAGCGGCTTCATAGGGAGCTTTCTTGTGGAGCGCGCACTCTCGGCGGGCATGGAAGTGTGGGCGGGGGTGAGGCCCACAAGCAGCCGGCAATATCTTGACGACCCGAGGATTAACTTCATAAACATAGACTACGGCAACGAGCAGGCGATGCGCACAACCTTTGAACAGGCAAAGCGCGACTTCGGGGCGTGGGACGTTATAGTCCACGCCGCCGGGATAACCAAAAGCCGCTTCAAGAACATGTTTTTCAGGGTGAACTACGACGGCACACGCCGCATGGTGGCGGCCCTGCGCGACTCAGCCAGCGTGCCGTCGCAATTCATATACATAAGCTCGCTGAGCGTTCTCGGCGCAATAAGGGAGACACCCTGCGCACCGCATCCCGCCCCCGACCCTTTCAGTTCCGACGGCGGCAGCGGCGAACTCGCGCAAGTGGTTTACGAGCCCATGACAAGCGGCGATATGCCCGTGCCAAACACCGCCTACGGACTGAGCAAGGCGGCGGCGGAAAACTACCTGCACACCATGAGGGACTTTCCGTGGGTGATATTCCGCCCCACCGGCGTTTACGGCCCGAGGGAGAAAGACTACTTCCTGATGGCAAAGTCTATAAAGAACCACGTGGACTTCTCGGTGGGCTACAAGCCGCAGGAGATAACGTTCATATATGTGAAAGACCTCGTGAGCGCCATATTCGCAGCCATAACGCGCAAGGCGGTTCACAAGACATATATGCTGAGCGACGGCAGAACCTATGAAAGCCGCGCTTTCAGCCTGCTGCTGCAAAAGGCGATGGGCGTGAGGAATGTGGTTCACATAAAAGCCCCGCTGTGGGTGCTGCGTGCCGTTTGCGCCGTGGCCGAAACGGCGGCCAACATCACAAACACCACCCCGACGCTCAACACCGACAAATACAAGATAATGAAACAACGCAACTGGCAGTGCGACATAAGCGAGGCTGTGAAAGACCTCGGCTACAGGGCCGAGTATGACCTGAGGCGCGGAGTTGAGGAGACGGTTGCGTGGTACAAGGACAACAACTGGATATGATTTCACAGACAAGCAAGAAACGCCTCCGCCCCGGACTTCTGGGCATTGAGAAACTCGGCATAATATACGCCCTGTTCACCGCCGTTGTGGCTGCGCTGTTCTTAGAATACATACCCTCGGTTGGGGAAATGGCAATAACCCGCGCAGGATATGCCGCAGGAATGGCGCTGCTTGTGCTGCTCTACCGCAAGCGTCCGTGCCACCTCACGTTCTTCCTGCGCATAGCGTTGCAGCTCGGAATGCTCGCCACATGGTATCCCGAAACCTATTTGTTCTGCAGCATCTTCGGCAACCTCGACCACGTGTTCGCCCAAGCCGACCAGTTCCTTTTCGGTTTCCAGCCCGCCCTCCTTTTCAGCGAGACATTGCACGGAAAGGTGTGGAGCGAACTTTTCAACATGGGCTACTTTGCCTACTACCCTATGTTATTCTTCCTTGTGGTGTGGACGTTCTTCAGGCGTTATATGCTGTTTGAAAAAACCACGTTCATAATACTCTGCTCTTTTTTCATATTCTACGTGGTTTTCATGTTCCTTCCCGTCGCCGGCCCGCAGTTCTACTATCAGGCTGTGGGCGTTGACACCATACGCGAGGGCGTTTTCCCGCATTTGGGGCTGTATTTCAGAAACCATTTCGACATGATGCCCGAAAAACAGTACGGCGGAATTTTCCAGCACCTCGTAGAACTGGCGCAGCAAAGCGGCGAACGCCCCACGGCGGCCTTTCCAAGCTCCCACGTGGGCATAAGCACGATAATCATGATACTGGCGTGGAAAGCCGACAAGAAAAGGCGCGTGTTCCTCGGGCTGCTCCCGTTCTACGCCTTCCTGTGCTGCGCCACGGTTTACATACACGCCCACTACGCCGTTGACGCTTTCGCCGGATTCATCGCGGCGTTCCCTGTATATAAAGCGGCGCACAGCATATACTACACGCGGACGTTCCACCGCCCCCACGGTTACCATTCATGACGAAACACAAATAAAACATTTACAGATATGCCTAACACAGATCACATTCTCGCAGAAAAACTTCTGAAGATAAAAGCCATAAAACTTCAGCCGTCCGACCCGTTCACATGGGCTTCCGGATGGAAATCGCCCTTTTATTGCGACAACCGCAAGGCACTCTCCCACCCCGCGCTCCGCGCTTTCGTGAAAATAGAGCTTAGCCGCATCGTGGCGGAGAAATATCCCGAAGCCGAGGTGGTGGCGGGCGTTGCCACAGGCGCAATAGCGCAAGGCGCACTCGTGGCCGACATTCTCGGGCTTCCCTTTGTTTACGTGCGCTCCAAGGCAAAAGACCACGGACTTGGCAACCTGATCGAGGGAGACCTTGAAAAAGGAAAGAAAGTTGTGGTTGTGGAAGACCTCATATCCACAGGCTCAAGCTCGCTAAAGGCTGTCGAGGCAATACGCCACGCAGGCTGCGAAGTCGTGGGCATGGTTGCGTCATACACATACGGTTTCGACGTTGCCGCAAAGGCTTTCGCCGATGCCGGCGTGGAACTCACGACAATAACCAACTACGAAGCCGTGGCGAAAACCGCAATCAGCGAGGGCTACATCAAGGAGAGCGACTTGCAGCTGCTTGACTCGTGGCGCAAAGACCCCGCAAACTGGACCGGCAAATAACCCCCGGACATGAGCCTTAAGAAAAACGAAAGCGAGATCAAGCACCTCGCCCACTCCGACAGGAAAGTGTATTCCGTGCTTTCGGACTTCAACAACCTTAAGAAGCTGTCGGCAATTTTCGACGACGGGGAAAAGCGCGGCCAAATGGTTTCGCAGTTCGGGGAAGAGAAGGTGAGAAAAATGCAGGAGAC
>CAKRMO010000235.1 GCA_934364765.1 uncultured Bacteroidaceae bacterium
GTTCTTCGCCGTGATGACAGGCCCGCCCGTTCTGCTTTCAATGGTTTGCCTTGCAGCTCCGGCAACGCTGCCGCCTGCTTTGGCAATTTGCTTATTTTCTTCAAAGGTCTGCGGCTTCTCTTTGCGGGAATACTCTGTTGTCGTCGCTTCGGCAAGCATATTGAGAACAAGCTCCAACGTACTCATATTGTCTCGCAGGTTTTCTTTCTTTAATCCTTTGAGGTTTTTATACTTACGAGTAGTCATGCCAGCCCAAGCCTTTGTGATCTCATCGGTAAGGATGGCATATTCCAAGCCCTTTTCAACGCCGCGATTTTCCCACTCGTCAGTAAGCTCCTTGCGGACTTGAATCGCCTGCAAGCGTTGATTGATCCATTCGCGGCTATATCCCTTTTTGAGATAGGTTTCGAGCGCGCGGTCTATGGTAAGCTCGGGGTCTATCGTTTCTTCAATGTGTTCGCGCCCAACGGAGGCAAGCCACATCTTGAACGGCTCCGCTTTCGGTGATGGAATGGACTGTATGACGCGCAAAAGCTGCTCGGTGTTGGCGACATCTGTTTCATAGTATTTGCCGTCGCTTGACTTCATCTTCAGTTGTACGATTTTTTCGTACAACTGATCTGCGCCCTCTTTTTTTATTTTGCGTTTCAAGTCGCTCCAATAACGGCGCGGGTTTTCACTATCGGTCAGCACGGCGACCACATCAACAACGGAGAAATACCATTCTTCTTCCTCCTCGTTCCATGCTGTGCGGATTCGTTTATCTTCAAAAAGCTGGATTTTATTTTTCTCGTCCATAAAGATTTCTCCTGTCGTTTCTTGTTTAATAATACCATCTTTCGGCACGATATTCCACCGTATATCAGCGTTCCGGCTCATTCTTATTCATAACTGCTTTGTGGTAGGTTTTCAAGACTTCTGCTTTGCGCGTGTTTCGCACTTCAACGTAATGGCGGGTAGTAATATCGAGATTACCTGTCACGCCGAGAGAGATACCCATATTTTTGAGCGAGTGTCCAAGTATCGTAGCAACAGTCAAAAAAACGCCCGTCAGTTCGTGCATATTTGTTCCCGCAGAATGTCTCAAGTCATGGAAACGTATATGTGGCATTTCAAGTTGTTTCAGCAAATGCCCGAAGTTAGCAGACACCCGATCCGGCACTAACGGTCTGCCGTCATCGGCGCATACAACAAGATTATTCTCATAATATGGCAATCCAAGCGCAATACGCAGTTCTTTATTCTCTTGGATTTTGGCGCGCTGCCGTTCAAAGAACAGTTTTGTTTCCTGTGTGACAGGTAAGGCGCGTACAGAATTATCCTTTACTACATCAAGCGTTCCTATATATTCGGAATTGCGGGGGAGATTGCAGGAAAGCTGTTCGTTAATCAAAAAGTTCTCATAGTTTTCTGTGAACTTGTCCCAAGTCAGCCCAAGGCACTCGTTTCGGCGCATACCGTATAAGCCGCCAAGCACGATAATCGTTTCCCACTTCGTTCCAAGGGTTTTTCCTAAAAGTTGCTGCATTTGCTCAACCGTATATGGGTCGGGCGTTTTGTTCGCTGGGCCGATTTTTGTGAGCAAGGAACGTGCGGGGTTATGGTCGATGTAGTGATGATAGACAAGGGCATATTCCAAAGCAACGCTTAAAACTCGCTGTGCATAGCGCGCAGTGCTGTTAGACCATTTTTGCAGGATACCTTTGAGCATCTTATCGACCATATCCGATGTGAGCTGCTTTAGCTTGACCTTTCCGATAAACGGCAATATCTGCTGTTTGATGATGGTCTTATAACTCCGATAGGTATCGGACTTGATATTTTTGCCCTCATAGTGCTGTTCGATCCAAGAGAGCATATATTCTTCCACGGTTAAGTTTTTCTCCGTCTGCATGGCTTTACGGTAATTGGTATTCTGCTCTAATTTAGCTTTCACTTCATTTTCATGCTTTTGCGCCTCACTTTTTGTAAGAAAACCTCGTTTTGCATACGGCTTGAAAGTGCCGTCCTCCGCTTTATACTTGAAATTAACATCGTAGACCGTGCCGCTACGTCCAGTTTTATTGCCATCGCTATCACGCTTGTTTTTAACTGTTCTTGCAGTTATAGACATACTTGCTCCTTTCCGGCGGCGACGACCACCTTGTTTCTGTTGTACCAATCCCATATCGCGCAGTCGGCAAGTAATCGTTTGTTGCCGTTCTGCACATACTCGATCTCGCCGTTATTCATAAGTTCTCGCAGCTTATTCTCGCCTATGCCGCTGATTTTGCTCATCATTTCAACGGGCTTGAGCATAGGGACTATTTCATCAGTTGCGCTCTTTGTCTTTGTAGCCATTACAATGCCTCCTTCTGCGTAGTAATAACATTGAAAAAAGGCGGCGGTCTGTTTCGGGCTGTTCAAACAACAGCAAAGACCGCCGCCCATTTTCCTCCGTTTCAAGATACACATATTCGACACTACTTCCCTGTGCAGGGGCAACGGTGCAGACTGGTCGCGGCAAACGACCTGCATTGGGCTTTCACCACCCCGGCAACGCCCGGGCTGCACTTTGGGACTTAACCTCAACTATGCAGAAGTATCATTATCCGCCATACGGGTCTTTGCGACCTCCGCACCATGCGGAGGATCACGGCATTGATGCTACCGCTCGTGCCTTTGATGCTATCTTGTTGACGGGAAACTCCCGCAGACAGTCTTGGCGTATGTGCCGCATCGCTCGCCGTATGGCTAACGTATCTGAGCCGTTGGATATTCTGTTGTATGAGAGGAGGTTTGCTCCCCTCATATATCCAGAGGTTTTTCGGCTATTTCCGTACCCCATTGCAAAAAAACATTTCTTTTCGCAACGTGTTCAAACCGTTCCGTATGGACTTACGGACACCGCTTTCATTGACACCCTCGATTCGGGCGATTTTTGCCTTGCTCATGCCGAGATAATAGTTGGCATAGATACGCCGGAACTGTTTCTCCGGCAGCTTCAGCAAAGCGGCGT
>CAKRMO010000236.1 GCA_934364765.1 uncultured Bacteroidaceae bacterium
CCACAAAGCACCAGGGCATAAACAGCATGGTTGTTGACGATGTTATAAAGGCGCAGAACCAATATCTTAACCCGTACATCCTTGAGGAACGCCAGTTGAACGTTACCCAGATGGACGTGTTCTCGCGCCTGATGATGGACCGCATCATATTCCTCGGCACTCAGATTGACGACTATACCGCCAACACGCTACAGGCGCAGATGCTGTATCTCGACTCGTGCGACCCCGGCAAGGACATATCCATATACATCAACTCGCCGGGCGGCTCGGTAAGCGCCGGGCTCGGGATTTACGACACCATGCAGTACATAAGCAGCGACGTGGCGACAATCTGCACGGGAATGGCGGCGTCGATGGCCGCCGTGCTGCTTGTGGCGGGAAAGGAAGGCAAGAGGTCGGGGCTGAAGCACAGCCGCGTGATGATACACCAGCCCATGGGCGGGGCGCAGGGGCAGGCTTCCGACATTGAAATCACGGCGCGCGAAATACAGAAGCTGAAAAAGGAACTCTACGCCATAATAGCCGAGCATTCGCACACGGAGTTTGACAAAGTGTGGCAGGACGCTGACCGCGACTACTGGATGACGTCGCAGGAGGCTCTTGACTATGGAATGATTGACAAGATACTTGTTCGCGGAAAATGACAAAGAGGCAGGACGAACCGGTATGCGAATTTTGCGGGCGCAAGCAGAGCGAGACCGAACTCGGAATGATTGTGCTCGGCCCTCACGGCGAGGCGGTGTGCGAGGACTGCGCCGAAAGGCTTGTGTCGTATTACAAGGAAATACGCGAGCAGCTCGGCATGGAGAAGGAAAAGGCGGCGGCCGACGCGGTGAAGCTTGCCGACATACCCAAGCCAAAGGAGATTAAGGAGTACCTCGACCAGTATGTGATAGGGCAGGAGGATGCCAAGCGCACACTTTGCGTGGCTGTTTACAACCACTACAAGCGCCTGTCGCAGAAGGTGGAGGACGACAATGTGGAGATAGAAAAATCAAACATACTCATGCTCGGCCCCACGGGAACAGGCAAAACCTTGCTGGCACGCACCATATCGCGGCTGCTGAACGTCCCGTTCACGCTAGTCGACGCAACGGTGTTCACCCAGGCGGGATATGTGGGCGAGGACGTGGAGAGCATCCTCTCGCGGCTTTATCAGGCCGCCGGCAACGACGCGGCAAGAGCCGAGCGGGGCATTGTGTTCATTGACGAGATTGACAAGATTGCCCGCAAGGGCGACAACCCCTCAATCACACGCGACGTGAGCGGCGAGGGGGTGCAGCAGTCGATGCTCAAGCTCCTTGAGGGCACGGAGGTGAACGTGCCGCCCGCAGGTGGGCGCAAGCACCCCGACCAGCAGTACGTGCACATAAACACGCGCAACATACTCTTTATATGCGGCGGGGCGTTCGAGGGCATAGAGGACCGCATCGCGCAGCGCCTCAACACGCATACAATAGGCTACGGCTCCGTGCAGAACAATATGCAGGTTGACCGCTCGAACCTCATGAAATACGTTGCGCCGCAGGATTTGAAGGCATACGGGCTTATCCCCGAAATAGTGGGAAGGCTTCCTGTGATAACGCATCTTGACCCGCTCGACAAGGACGCGCTGCGCCGCATTCTCACAGAGCCGAAAAACTCCATAATAAGGCAATACGAAAAACTGCTGGGGATTGACGGGATAAAGCTGACGTTCGGCGAGGGCGTTCTCGACTATATAGTGAAGAAAACCCTCGACTTCAAGCTCGGGGCGAGAGGGCTCCGCGCAATCGTGGAGGCAATCATGAGGGACGCGATGTTCGAGCTTCCGTCGAAAAACAGGAAATCGTTCAGGGTGGAGCTTGACTACGCCAAGAGGCAGGTGGAGAAATCCGAAAGCCTCGCCGCGCCGTCGCTGAAGGCGGCGGGATAAAAATATGCGGCGCGTGTTCGCGGAAGTCGGAAATAAATGGCTATATTTGTCCTTGCGGCAGCAACAGGGCAACAGTCGGAAAGAAACATGGCAGACAAGGAGATGAACCTGACAGAGGGGCTGAAACGCTATTTCGGCTTCGACAAGTTCAAGGGCGACCAGGAGGCGATAATCCGGAACGTCCTTGCGGGGAACGACACGTTCGTGCTCATGCCCACGGGCGGGGGAAAGTCGCTCTGCTACCAGCTTCCCGCGCTTCTCATGGAGGGCATGGCAATCGTTGTGTCGCCTTTGATAGCCCTGATGAAGAACCAGGTTGACATGGTGCGCAACATGAGCGAGCTTGACAACGTGGCCCACTTCCTCAACTCCATGCTCAACAAGCCCGCGATAGAACAGGTGAAGAGGGACATCGTGGAGGGGAACACCAAGCTCCTTTACGTTGCGCCCGAAACGCTGACGAAGGAGGAGAACGTGGAGTTCCTAAGAAAGGCGAAGGTGTCGTTTTACGCGATAGACGAAGCCCACTGCATTTCGGAGTGGGGGCACGACTTCCGCCCCGAATACCGCAACCTGCGCGACATAATAGAGCGCATCGGGCGTGCGCCGATTATCGCCCTAACGGCAACCGCCACCGACAAGGTGAGGACCGACATAAAGCGCAACCTCGGCATTTCCGGCGCAAAGGACTTCAAGAGTTCCTTCAACAGGCCAAACCTTTATTACGAGGTGAGGCAGAAAACCAAGAACATTGACAAGGACATAATAAAGTTCATAAAGCAAAACGCGGGCAAGAGCGGCATAATTTACTGTCTGTCCCGCAAAAGGGTTGAGGAGCTTGCCGCCGTTTTGCAGGCAAACGACATATCGGCCGCGCCGTACCACGCAGGAATGGACGCAGCCGCCCGCTCGAAGACGCAGGACGACTTCATCATGGAGAAAATCGATGTCATTGTGGCCACGATTGCTTTCGGAATGGGCATAGACAAGCCAGACGTGCGCTTCGTTATCCATTACGACATGCCCAAGAGCCTTGAGGGTTACTATCAGGAGACGGGGCGCGCCGGAAGGGACGGGCG
>CAKRMO010000237.1 GCA_934364765.1 uncultured Bacteroidaceae bacterium
TTTTGCATGGCGTTGAGGCGCGTGCCGTCGGTGGAATATATCGCCTTTACCTCCGCATCGCCGCCTGTCTTGGCCTGACCTATGCCTACAACCCGCGAATCTATCGCCCTTATTTCCTTGGCGTATTTGGAATATGCCTTGTCGGCCTTGTATTCCTCAAGCATGCTGGCGGGGACATAAATGATAAGTTCCGGCGAACAATTCCCGAAAGTTTTGGTGTTTTTGTTCATTTCCGGCTTTTGTGTAGCCCGGATAATGATTGTCTTCAAATTAGGGCATCCGTATATTGACGATGCTATGTCCTTAATAGAAGAAGGCAGCTCAAGGTATTCAAGGTTTGGCATGTTGCGGAATGCATTAATACCAAGTGTTCTCACCCCTTCGGAAACTATAACCTCCTTAAGGTATTTCGCTTCATAGAAGGCTTCCTGGTCAATTCCCACAATCCCTTTTTTGGTTGTATATTTTTCAAATACATCCTTTGCCACCGGGTATTTGGCAAGATATTGCCCTGTGCCGGCAAGGTCGAGTTCATCATACCGCGAATACGTGTTCGACCTGCGGTAAAGCACATCGCTTCCGAGTTCCCTATAGTAGTTGGTGTTCGTCTTGGGAACAAAGAAATCTGTGACATTTTTCATGTAACGAAAAACAGTGGCACCTCCATGATGTTTGAGCGAGGCTGGAAAATATACAAGCGAGCTGTTGACACCAATTAACTGATCGCTGATGCCGACAGTGCCATCGGCAATCATGACATCCTCACCGTTAATGCTTCCGCTTACGTCTATCACCCAGCCGCGCCAATATACAAGCTCGTTATTGTACTTTGCTTTGTAGGCTGTAAGCCACGGCGTTTTATAGAATACGCCACCGCCCATATAATACAATTTGGTTTCGGGGGCGTTCACCGTCTTGAGGTTTGGGCAATTATTGAATGCGGCGTCATTGATAACCTGCACGCTTGAGGGAAT
This sequence comes from uncultured Bacteroidaceae bacterium, assembly GCA_934364765.1. Lineage (GTDB taxonomy): Bacteria > Bacteroidota > Bacteroidia > Bacteroidales > Bacteroidaceae > UBA6398. The sequence goes on from CAKRMO010000237.1 coordinate 975, forward strand.
TGTGATGCTTTCAAGCCACTCGTTGTCTCCGAAGGCTGAAACCTTAATCTCCGTAACCTTATATTCCGTGCCGTCGTCGCCGGTTACACTTTCTGGAATTTCGTAGCTTTTTTCAATGCAGTTTTTGCCGCTTGCGAGCATTGCAGTCTTGTCGTCATCATACAAGTAGTACTTAACGTCCTCCTTGGTTACAATATATTTCTGGTTTGATGGAATTATGCTGCCGTGAAACTGCGCGGCTGCCGTTGCGGCGAAAAACACTGCCGCCAATGCGAAAAGTAAATTTCTTACCTTCATGATGTTGTCGGTTTTAATTGTTAATGATGTTTGTTGTAATTGCTGTTGTTTTGTCATGCAAAGGTCGCAATTACCCCCCCAGAAAATACGGCTACAGGAACAAAATCTATGAATTGAGGAACAAAATGAGTGTTTTTTACGACATGACAACCTGTTTTCCGCAATTTTTGCGTAACAAAACATTTATGAGGATAAAAACCTGTATGGAATTTTTGTTTTATAATGGCGCGTGCTACTCCGCCATTTCGGCTTTGAGGATTTTCACATCCTTTACGGGGCGGTCGTACTTGTCGGTTCTCACCCTCTGTATGGCCTTGACTATTTTCAGGCCCTCAACCACCTCACCGAACACGGTGTATTCGCCGTCAAGATGCGGCGTGCCGCCGTTGGTTTCGTAACTCTCCATTATTTCGTCCGGCAGTTCATACTCCCCATCCGTTATCTCGTACATTCTCTGCCTCATCGCCTCCATAGCAGCCTCGCTTTGCTCCTTCCCCCAGACTATGTAGAACTGCGAGCCGCTGGAGCTGCGTTCCGGGTTCACGTCGTCGCCCTCGCGTGCCGCCGCCAACGCGCCGCGCTTGTGCCAATGCAGTGGATAGTCTGTCTCGGCGGGAACGGTGTATCCCGGTCCGCCATCGCCAAGCCGCTTCTTTGGCGCGGCATCGCGCGAGTCGGGGTCGCCGCCCTGGATCATGAAGTTTTCAATCACGCGGTGGAACAGCAAACCGTCGTAAAATCCTTCCTTTACGAGTTTCACGAAATTGTCGCGGTGCTTGGGCGTTTCGTTGTATAGCTCGACCACAATGTCGCCCATATTGGTTGAAAGGCGCACCTTTGCGCGTTTGCCGCCGGGAGCGGCAAGACACGCGGCGGCAACTAAAAGGGAAAACGCTATAACGGGAAGTCTTTTCATGTAAAAGCTGCTTGCAACGCCGGGATAATGTCAGGGAAGGATTTTCGTGCCGCCCTCTATGTCAAGCCCCTTTGCCGCCGTGATGATTACGCGCTTCACGCCGGCTTCCACGGCTTGCAGGGCGTTTTGTATTTTCGGTATCATGCCGCCGCTCACAACTCCGTCCTCTACGAGCTTCGGGAAGCCTGCCGCATGGATTTCCGGGATGACGCTGTTGTCGTCATCGGGATAGGCAAGCACGCCGCGCTTTTCGAAGCAGTAAACAAGGCTCACGTCGTAGAGATGCGCCATTGCCTTTGCCGTTTCGCCGGCTATGGTGTCGGCATTGGTGTTGAGCAGACGCTCGCGTCCGTCAAAGGTGAGCGGGGCGAGCACAGGCGTTATGCCTTGGTTAATTATCGATGCCAGCCGTGCGGAGTCAACCTTGTCAACATCGCCCACGAATCCGTAGTCCACCGGAGTTGCCTTGCGCTTGTGGGAGACAATAACGCCGCAGTCCGCACCCGTCATGCCGAGGGCGCACACGCCGCGCGAGTTCAGCCCCGCCACGATGTTCTTGTTAACCAAGCCGCCGTAAACCATCATAACCACGCGCAGCATATCGGCATCGGTAACCCTGCGCCCGTCTATCATTTTGGTTTCATAGCCGAGCAGCGAAGCCACCTGCGTAGCCGTGCGTCCGCCGCCGTGGACGAGTATCTTGTTTCCGGGAATTTCCTTGAAGCTGTCGAGCAGCGCGGCAAGGGCGTCTGCGTCCTCCACAATCTTGCCGCCTACCTTTATTATTGTGAGCGATTGTCT
>CAKRMO010000238.1 GCA_934364765.1 uncultured Bacteroidaceae bacterium
AGTTAGTATTCATGTTCGTAGCAATCGCAGCAATGTCATTCGCAAGCTGCGGCAACAAGTCAAACGAAGCTGCTCCTGCTGCTGATTCTGATTCAGTTCAGGTTGATAGCGCTGCTGTTGACAGCGCCGACACCGCTGCTGCTGACACCGCTGCTGCTGACACTGCAGCTGCTGCTGACGCTCAGTAATTACGGACAAGAGAGAATTGAAACCTGCGAGGGAATACCTTACAGGTTTTTTTGTGGCTTTGCGTTTCCGCGCAAAGTTTTTTTGTTTCTGTGTGCATCACAGATGCACAAATAACGATTAATCAATGATTTGTACCTCCGTAGGGGCGTATTGCATACGCCCGAATTGCGCCAATTTTGCAATGTTACGGAGGCGGTATGCAATGTGGTTTGTGCGGTGGCATACAGGGCGAATGCCATTCGCCCCTACATATATACAATAATCAATTAGTCATTAATTCGCATCGTTCGACAAATGGCGCAACCCCCAAATTGCTTACTTCTCCCGAAACACCCATAAAATTACATTTGATGTAGAAAAAACTATGTCCTATGCAGGAAAAATTATGTCTGATATAATTCAAACTACATCAGACCTTTTTTTTGCCCTTTGCAACATCGTGAAAAACAGGTCGTTACAAGAAAATCGGAAAAACAGAGTAATGCGGTGAATATCAGGTGTTTGTGCGAAAATCTTGCGGATGCAGTTTTCAGCGATTTTTTGAGTTTTTCCGGCGTGCCGCATGGCACAAAAAAAACAGCCGTCCCCATTTGGGGACGGCTGAAAATAACGTATGATTGATTGTTTTCTTAAAGTTTAGGCTTCTGCGTTTTCTGCGGTTACGGCTGTTTCCTCCGCCTTTTCAGCAGCGGCCTCCTTTGCCTCTTCAGCCTTTTCGGCTGCCTTTACGGATTCTTCGGTAACTTTGGCGTCCTCGTCCACAACCGAGAAGGGAACTTCAACTGTAACTTCCTTGTGGAGGTGCACAGCGGCCTTGTATTCGCCGATTTCCTTAACGCCCTTGACGTCGATGCGCTTGCGGTCGATGTCGAAGCCTGCCTCCTTGAGCTTGTCGGCAATCTGTAGTGAGTTAACCGAGCCGTAGATTACGCCTGTGGGGCTTACCTTTGTGGCGATTACCAATGCGGGGACTTTTGCGAGCTTGTCGGCAAGAGCCTGTGCCTCCTGCTTGATTTTCTCAAGCTTGTGGGCGCGCTGCTTCAGCTTTTCCGCGAGCACTTTGCGCGCGCTTTCCGATGCGATTACGGCACGCTTTGTGGGGATGAGGTAGTTGCGGCCGTAGCCGTTCTTCACCTTTACAATATCGTCCTTATATCCTAATCCTTGGATGTCTTCTAAAAGTATTACTTCCATTGTCTTTTCTCCTCATTAATTATTTCATCAAGTCTGTTACAAAGGGAAGCAGTGCCAAATGGCGTGCGCGTTTCACGGCCTGTGCCACGCGGCGCTGGTATTTGAGGGATGTTCCTGTGATGCGGCGGGGGAGAATCTTGCCCTGCTCGTTAAGGAATTTCTTGAGGAACTCGGGGTCTTTGTAGTCAATGTACTTGATGCCGCTCTTCTTGAAACGGCAGTATTTCTTCCTCTTCAGTTCAATTGAAGGCGGGGTTAGGTATCTTATTTCTGAATTTGCTTGTGCCATTGTTTATTCCTCCTCTTTTTTAGCGTTTTTGCTGCGGCGCTTCTCTGCATACTCGGCAGCGTATTTGTCCAATTTAACGGTGATGAAGCGAATCACGCGCTCCTCGCGGCGGTACTCGGTTTCGAGCTTGCGCATCAATGAGGGGTCGGCCTTGAACTCGAGCAGGATGTAGAAGCCTGTTGATTTCTTCTCTATGGGGTATGCCAATTTCTTGAGTCCCCAATTCTCCTCGTTCAAAATCTCCGCACCGTTGCTGGTGAGCAGAGTCTTGAATTTTTCAACCGTTTCCTTCATCTGGTCGGCAGACAAAACGGGAGTCAAAATGAAAACGGTTTCGTACTGGTTTGTCATTACTCTTTTTAGTTTAGTTAATGTTGTGTTGAATAATTCGGGTGCGAATTTACGATTTTATTTTCACATAGACAATCTGTGCCGTTATCTTTATGCGCGTTTGGGCGTTGAATGACGATAGAAAGTTATATTTGCAGCAAAAACAGGTAAGATTATGGACCCTTTGGTTGACATAGATGTAAGGCTTATTTTCGCCATTCTCAACGGCAAGGTGTCTGCAGCCGTAAGCCGCAAGCTTGCACGCGACTTCCAGAAGGCGGGCTTGGACCTGAAGCCCGAGCAGTGGAACGTGCTCCAGCGCCTGACCTACCACGACGGGGTTTCGCAGCAGGAGCTTTGCGATGTGATGTTCAAGGACCGTCCAGGAATGGTCAGGCTCGTAAACTCAATGGTTGAGGCGGGGCTTGTAACGCGCACGCTCAACCGCTTTGACCGCCGCAAGAACATTATACGCATCACCGAAAGGGGCAAGCAAATGCAGGAGACTTCGATAAGGGTCGCCCTGAGGACGCTTCGCGGCGCGTTGCGAGGGCTGAGCCTTAGCGACATACGTACGACGCAGGCCGTGCTTATGACAGTGTTTGAAAACATTACGGCGAGCCTCGGCACAAAGCCGCCAACCGAATCAAGGGTGGCCTACGACTGAAATGCCGCGCCGTTTTTTGTGGCGGCGTTTCCCGAAACACGCGGCGTTGTTGCCGGGTGAGGGATGAAATGCGTAAATTTGCGCCTGAATTCGGCTAAATGACACGGAAATGAAAAAGAAACTGAAACCGGCCGCCTTGCTTGCGCCGGCGGGCTGGCAGCCGTGGGACGGCTGTGCCCTTGAACGGGGAGCGGGGGCTGCGGCGGCATTGGGCGGCATACGCAGGGCTTTTGAAAAAAAATTATGCTATATTTATGGAAACGGTAAATAACAGGACGGTTAGAAATTGGGTTACAGCCGTGAGGCCGTGGTCG
>CAKRMO010000239.1 GCA_934364765.1 uncultured Bacteroidaceae bacterium
ATCTTGGGGAACTGGGCAAACTCTGAGGGAACTGTTACGTAACAAAACAAAAACTCCCCGGCACAAACGCCGGGGAGTTTTTTGTCAGTGCCTTGCCTGCATCATCTTGCGCCACTTGGCGTAGCCCATGACGGCTATCACCACATACAGGCCGTAAAGCCCGGCCTTGAAAGGTATCCCCTTGTCAACGTAGAGGTAGCACGAAATCACGTCAACCGCAATCCAAACGAACCACTGCTCTATGTATTTTCGCGCCAACGCCCACAGCCCCACAAAACTCAGGGCGTTGGTGAAACTGTCGAGCAGCGGGACGGTGGAGTTTGTATAGTTGGCAAGCACGTAATAGGTTGCCAACATGGCTGCGGCGAAGAACAGGAACGCCGGAAGCACAAGTTTCTTGGGGAAGTGCGTTATGGGCATCCCCCCGCCTTTTCCGCCGTCTTTCTTGCCGAACTTCCAGACGGCGTAACCGTAAACGGCTGCCGCCGTATAGTAAACCGCCATTCCGGCATCGCCGTAAAGCCCGTGGCTGTAGTACAGGTAAATGTCGAGGGCGGGCATGATTATCCCCACAATCCACAGCGCGATGCTCGCGCGGTATTCGAGCGCGATGTAAACAAGCCCGAGGATTGTGGTGAGTATGTCAAGCCAGTGTGCGGCAAGAAAATCCATGTCAGAACCTCAAAGTTACGTTGCCCATTGCGGTGAAGCCCGCCATGGGAATGAAGCCAATCTGATAGTAACGGTTGTCGAGGTCGTAGCCGCTGCTTTGGCTTACCGCACTGTAAACCCAGCCGCTGCTTGCATAGCGGCGGTTGAAAATGTTGTTGAGGCTGAGGCCAAGCACAACCTGCTTGACGCCGAGCGAAAGCTTCTTGGTGTCGAGGGTGTAGTTCATGTTCACGTTTGTCTGGGAGTAGCAGGGCAGCGAGCGGTCTTTGTTCCCGGTGTTGTCAAGATACTGCCGTCCCACAAAGTTCGTGTGCCATGTCGCGTCGAAGCCGGCGTAGTGGAAGTTGAGGAAACCGTTGAGGATGACCGACGGCGAGAACGACAGGGTGGATTTGCTGTAATGCCTTGTCTCGGCCGCGCCGTCCCAGTTGTCCACATATTCGGTGAAGTCCTTGATTTTGTTTTGTGAGAGTGCGGCGTTGCCGGCAACGGTGAGCCATGAAAGCGGGCTCCAGTCTGCCGAAATCTCAATGCCCTGGCGGTAGCTTTTGTCTATGTTTGTCGTGAGGTTTTCGCCAATGTCGCTCTGCTGTCCGGTTTGCACAAACTGGTCTTTGTAGTCCATATAATAGAAGTTCACTCCCGCGTGCCAGTTTCCGCCGTCGTAGTTGTAGCCGAGTTCATAGTCGATCATGTGTTCCGCCTTGGGCGCGGGATAGCTGCCGTTGTCGGTGAAGTTGTTGCGCTCCGGCTCGCGCCCTGCGTAAGCCACGGAGAAGTAGGCGTTGTGTCCGTTCTCGTGGAAACTGACCCCGGCCTTGGGATTCCAGAAATCATACTTTTTGTGAATGTCGAGGAACTGCTTGCTGTTGTCGTCCTCGTGGAATTTGTCGTTCAAGCCGCTTGTCTTGTAGAACACGTGGCGGTATTGCAGGTCGCCGAACACGTCGAGGAAGTCAAGCACGTGGTATGTTGCCTTTGCGAAGGCGGAATAGTCGTCTTTGCGTGCGTCGGAGTCGTAATACTTGTAGCCTGTGAAGTTCTCAACCTGCCCCACGTTTGAAACGTATTTGAGTTTGCCGAAGTGGTTGCAGCGGAACTGCGTTGTGTTCATTCCGCCTATGATGTCCCATTTTTCGTTCTTGAAGTTCACGTTGTAGAGTGCGCCGTAGTTGTTCTGCGTAAGGCCTTTCTTCCTCACGAAGTCGGCTTTCGCGATGGAGTTGCCCTCGGCATCGGTTGCCGTAAGCCCGAATTTCTTGAATTTGTTCTGGGGACGGAACTCGAGGTAATAACCGTAGCCGTAGGTGTAGTGGAGCGCGGCGTTATGGCTCCAGTGTTTGTTTGGCATCCATGTGCCTGAGAGGATGTTGTGGTTCTGATAGAAGTTGTCGGTTGTCCTGTCCCAATATTTGCCGTTGTCGAGCTTGTAGCGGTAGGTTTGGAAGTTTCCTTTCGCGTCCTGTGGGAAAGTCCAGTTGTCGGAATCGAAAACCAGACCCTCGTACAGGGAGTTGAACCTGCCCAGACCGTGTTTGTACATATCCTTATAGGAGCGTATTCCCTGCGACATGAGGCTTGCGTCATCGTTTCCGGCAGTGATGCCGCTCCATGCCTGACCGGTTTTCTCGAAGTTGCCTATGTTTTTATAGCGCAGCGTGAATTTGTCGCCAAACCACGTCAAGCCGCCATAGTATGAGCCGGAACGTCCGTTTGTGCCGTGTATGAAACCGTCTGTCCCGGTTTCGTGGTATGCGCCGTCAAAGATGAGGTGATCCCAAAGCAGTCCGCTCGAAAAGCTTGCGCCGGCATTATAGGTGTTGTAGCTTCCGTACGAGCCTGTTACTTCAAGCATTTTCTCGCGGCTCGGCATATTTGTGAGCAGGGATATTGTTCCGCCAAACGCGCCGTCGCCGTTTGTGCTCGTGCCTATTCCGCGCTGTATCTGCACCGACTTGAGGAGCGAGCCATACGAGTTCATGTTTGCCCAGAACACGGTTTGGTCTTCGGGCGAGTTGAGAAGCACGCCGTCAAGGGTTACGTTAATGCGGCTTCCTGCCGCACCGCGTATTCTCATTGCGGTTGTACCAGTGCCCACACCGTTTTCGCTCCAAGCCGTAATGCCCGGGGTGTTGGCGAAGAGGAACGGGAGTTCCTTGCCGCTCTTTGAAAAGTTGTGGAGTTCGGCTTGTTTGATGTTTGCCATCGCAAACGGCGCGTTTTTCTGTGCGCGCACACTTTTCACCACCACTTCCTGCAATTTCTCGCTGCGTATTGAGT
>CAKRMO010000240.1 GCA_934364765.1 uncultured Bacteroidaceae bacterium
CTTGAAATCGTTCTTCTTGTCGGCACGCACACGCTTTTTCACAATTTTCTCTGCGGCGGGACTTGCCTCGCCCTTGACCACGAAAAAGTATTCGTCCTTCAACGGCCACGAGCTTCCCTCGCCGTTTGCCCAATAGTCGGCGTTGGTTTCGACAAACAGGTTGAACTCCGGCAGGTCAAGGAACGTGGAGTTTCTTCCGCTGCGCTCGTCCTGCCTCATCCTGTCCATGTCGATGGTTGTTACCACAGTGAGGAAGACATCCCCCTTGTGCCCAATCACCTTGCCCATGCGCTCGCCCGTCTTGCGGTAAACGGCATCGCCAAAATCCACCGAGATAACCCCGAAAAGGTTGGCTTTCATCACAGTGGTGTCCTTCCTGTAAAGCAGCGAGCCGTCTTTCAGAAAAATATTGGCCTTGTAAACCTTGTCCTTGCCAAATGCAAACTCTATGTTGCCATCCTTGAAGTCTTTGTAGGCAAAAGGAATCTTGGAACGCTTTTCCACCTGTGCCTGCTGCGCCAACGCCCCGCCGCAAGCCCACAGCATCGCAAACAAAAATAACAGTGCTTTCTTCATTTTCTTACGGGTTTATAATGCAATATTATGAATTTTCAGCGACATACAGCGCGGCGGAAGCCAAATTCAAAGGAATTTGCTAATTTTGCGCTTACAATTTCCCAGCCACAGATGAAAGATTACATATACAGCGCACATAAGGAGGAGACCGCAATTCTCGTGGGTCTCACAACCGAAAGGCAGACCGAAAAAAAGACAGAGGAATATCTCGACGAGCTTGAGTTTCTTGCCGAAACCGCCGGGGCGAAAACCGTGAAGCGTTTCACGCAGAAGATTGTGCAGCCCCACGCCGTTACATACGTGGGTTCGGGCAAGCTTGAGGAGATAAGCAAGTATATAAAGGACGAAGCCGAAGAGGGGCGCGAAATAAGCATGGCGATATTCGACGACGAACTGTCGGCAAAGCAGATACGCAACATCGAAAAGGAACTGCAGGTGAAAATCCTCGACCGCACGTCGCTCATCCTCGACATCTTCGCCATGAGGGCGCAAACCGCCACAGCCAAAACGCAGGTGGAACTGGCGCAATACAAATACATGCTGCCGCGGCTGCAAAGAATGTGGACGCACCTTGAACGCCAGGGAGGCGGTTCGGGTTCGGGCGGCGGCAAAGGCTCGGTTGGGCTGCGCGGGCCGGGAGAGACGCAGCTCGAAATGGACCGCCGTATAATCCTCAACCGCATGGCGTTGCTCAAACGCCGCCTTTCCGAAATCGACAAACAGAAAACCACGCAGCGCAGCGGGCGCGGGAGAATGATACGCACGGCGCTCGTGGGCTACACCAACGTCGGGAAAAGCACAATAATAAACCTGCTTGCCAAAACAGAGGTTTTCGCCGAAAACAAGCTGTTTGCCACGCTCGACACAACGGTGAGGAAAGTGGTGATTGAGAACCTGCCGTTCCTGCTGTGCGACACAGTGGGCTTCATACGCAAAATCCCCACCGACCTTGTTGACTCGTTCAAGAGCACGCTCGACGAGGTGAGGGAGGCAGACCTTCTGATTCACGTTGTTGACGTTTCCCACCCCGACTTTGCCGAACAGATTGACGTGGTGAACAAGACGCTCGGAGACCTGGGCTGCGCCGAAAAGCCCACGATACTCGTTTTCAACAAGGTTGACGCTTACAGTTGGGAGCAAAAGGAGGAGGATGACCTCACACCCTCAACAGAAAAGAACATATCGCTCGAGGAACTGCAGCGCACTTGGATGGCGAAAATGGAGGGCGACTGCATTTTCATTTCCGCAAAGCAACGCACGAACATCGACAAGTTCAAGCAGATGCTCTACGACAAGGTGAGATACCTGCACGTGCAAAAATACCCCTACAACGATTTTCTCTACCAAAAATACGAGGAGGAATAAACAACGCCGCAGCCCAAAGGGTTGCGGCGTTTATTTTTCACGGGCTTACAGCGTCCAGCCCTCAAACCTCACGTTGTAGGCGGCGCCGTCGTAATTTGCGCCGACTATATACTGCATTGCCGTGGGCGAGAAACGCTCCTCGTAGAAATAATGGCAATGACCGCAGAGAATGGCCTTGAGCTGCTTTTGCTTTTTGAGCCACTTCACAAATTCGAGCGTCGGCTTGTCGGCCCTTTGCTGCACACCGCGATTGCGCCACTGCTGGTCTTCGGGCAGCGACGGGTCTCCCTTGTAGGTGGATGTTATGCTCAGCGGCGCACCTGTAACGTATGCCGCCCCATTGTCGTTGCGCTTCATGGCATACTCGCTATGCTTGGGGGTGTATAGCGGCACGTGGCAAAGCAACACCACAGGCAGCCCTTTTTTCATTTCCTGCTCCACAAGTTCGTGCTGGCGCTCGGTAACATTATAGTAAATGTCGTCAATGGCAACGAAGTTGACCCCGTTGACCACCTTTGAGTAAAAGACGAGATTGTTCGGGAACACCTCCTGCACGGCTGCATAGCTCTTCTGCTTGTAAGCCTCGTCCTCCTTTGCCTCGCCCACATACTGCGAATACTCGTGGTTGCCCGCCGACACTATCACGTTATCGCCCATTATGTGCGCCGAGGCGCAGTCAAGGTTTCTTTCGCTCGTAAAGTCAATCAGGTCTCCCGTGTGTATCAGCATCATGTCGTTCTGCTTGGCATAGTCCACCGCCGCGTCAAGATAGTGTTCCGCATTCGGGAAAATGCGGCTGCGCGCTGCGGCGAGCTTCATCTTGTGTTCGTTGTCGCGGTTGTCGGCAAACGACAGGTGGGTGTCAGATATGTGGAGTGCCGAGAAAGCCTTCTCGCAATTCAGCTTTACCGTAATGTTCTTTATGTTCATGGGCGCGATGGAGCGCGGGCGTTTGCTTTCGTCAAAGGCGGCAAGCAGTTTGGCGGGCATCAAGGGCGCAACGGTCATGGC
>CAKRMO010000241.1 GCA_934364765.1 uncultured Bacteroidaceae bacterium
CCTCTACAATTATCGCAAAACGCAAATAGATTGCTTTTTCCCAAACACCCCGAAAACTACATCGGATTTAGAAAAAACTACATAGGACATAGAAAAAATTATGTCTGATATAATCCAGACTACATCAAACCTTTTTTCGCCTCTTTCAAGCCTCTGAAAAACAAAACGTTACAGCAGATATTATTTATACGAATATTCTTTTGAAACTCAATGTGTTACGCGATTTGGCAACAATTGTGGTTTCGTGAAGGATTTGCCTGCGGCGTTTTGTCTGCTTTTATTTGCCGGTCAGGATGTGCTTTATGCTGTTGAGCTTGTTGAGAGCCTCCATTGGAGTGAGGTTGTTGATGTCGAGGCCGAGTATCTCGTCGCGTATCTGGGTAAGCACTGGGTCGTCAAGCTGGAAGAAGCTCAGCTGTGTGCCTTCGCGGGTTGAGGCTATGGCTTGCGTCTGCTTCGACACGTTGCCCCCCGGCGTTGCAGCCTCAAGCTCTTTCAGTATCACTTCGGAACGCTTTATAATGGACGGCGGCATTCCCGCCAGCCGTGCAACGTGGATGCCGAACGAGTGGGCCGTGCCGCCCGGTTCGAGCTTGCGCAGGAACACAATCCTGCCGTTTGTCTCGCACACGGTGATGTTGAAGTTTTTTATGCGCCCGAAATGCTTCTCCATTTCGTTCAGTTCGTGATAGTGTGTGGCGAAAAGCGTGCGGGGATGCCCCTTCGGCCCTTCGTGAAGGTATTCCACCAACGCCCAGGCAATGCTTATGCCGTCGTAGGTTGATGTGCCGCGCCCGAGTTCGTCAAACAAAACGAGGCTGCGCTGCGTCATGTTGTTCATTATGCTTGCCGCCTCGCTCATTTCGAGCATGAATGTTGACTCTCCTGCGGATATGTTGTCGCTTGCCCCCACTCGGGTGAAAATCTTGTCCACAACGCCCACGCGTGCGCTGTCGGCGGGGACAAAGCACCCCACCTGTGCCATTAGGGCTATGAGCGCGGTTTGGCGCAGGAGGGCTGACTTTCCCGCCATGTTTGGTCCGGTGAGTATTATTATCTGCTGCTTTTCGGTGTCGAGGTAAACATCGTTGCTCACATAGCTTTCTCCCGGCGGCATCTGCGTCTCTATCACCGGGTGTCTGCCTTGCTTTATGTCGAGCGCCTCGCTTTCGTCAACAACAGGCCGCACGTAGCGGTGCTCCTGTGCGCATACGGCAAAGGAGTGGAGGCAGTCTATGGTGGCTATGATTGCCGCGTTGAGTTGCAGGGGCGTTATGAATTGCAGGGCATAGGTTACGAGCTCAGAGTATAGGCGGCTCTCAAGGGCGAGTATGCGGTCTTCCGCGCCGAGAATCTTTTCCTCAAGCTCTTTAAGTTCGGGGGTGATGTAGCGTTCCGCGTTGACGAGCGTCTGCTTCCTTATCCAGTTTTCGGGAACTTGCTCCTTGTATATGTTTCTTACCTCAAGATAGTAGCCGAACACATTGTTGAAGCCTATTTTCAGCGACTGTATTCCGGTTTTCTCGCTTTCGTCGTCGCGCAGTTTGGCAAGAATGTCCTTGCTTGAATGCGAAATCTGCCGCAGTTCGTCAAGCTCGGCGTTATACCCTGCGGCAATCACCCCGCCCTTTGACACAAGCGACGGCGGGTTGGGAACAAGCTCCTGTGATATGCGGTCGCGCAGTTCCTCGCACAGGGCTATTTTTTCGCCCATGTTCACGATGTTCGGGTCGGAAGCGTTTGCGCACTGGCTTTTTATAGGGGCGATGCAGGCGAGGGCGCACTTCAGCTGCACCATCTCGCGAGGGCTTACCCTTTCAAGTGCTATTTTGGACGCAAGGCGTTCCAGATCGCCTATTCCTTTCAGGTTCTCGTCTATCGTGTCGCGGAAGTCGGGGTTGCGGAAAAAGTATTCCACCACGTTCTGCCGCTTCCCAATCTGTTTCACGTCGCGCAGCGGGAACAGCAGCCAGCGTCTGAGCAATCTGTCGCCCATTGGCGTGTCGGTGCGGTCTGTTACGCCGAGCAGGGTGTTGCCTCCCTCGTTCATGGGCTGCACTATCTCGAGGTTGCGCACGGTGAACTTGTCGAGCTTCACAAACCTTTCCTCGTCAATGCGGCGTATTGAGGTTATGTGTCCCGTATGCGTGTGCTGCGTCATTTCGAGATATTGCAAAACAGCCCCGGCGGCGGTTATGCCGTTGTGCATATAGTCAATGCCGAAGCCTTTCAGCGTGCGCACGCCGAAGTGCTTCAGCAGCTTTTCCCTTGAACTGCGTTCGTTGAAAGCCCAGTCGTCGAGTTCGTAAACGTAGTATTTTCCGAAAATTTTCAGGAACTTGTCGCGCCGCCCCCTTTCCACGAGAACCTCCTTGGGCGAGAAGTTGGCGATTAGCTTGTCAACGTATTCCGTTGTCCCTTCGGCGCAGAGGAACTCCCCGGTTGAGATGTCGAGGAACGCAAGCCCGCACGCGCCGTTGCCGAAATATACGGACGCGAGGAAGTTGTTTTCCTTTGACGACAGGACATTGTCGCCCATAGCCACGCCCGGCGTCACCACTTCGGTGATGCCGCGCTTCACGAGTTTCTTGGCGAGTTTCGGGTCTTCGAGCTGGTCGCAAATGGCTACGCGGAAACCTGCGCGTATGAGCTTGGGCAGGTATGCGTCAAGGGCGTGAAAAGGGAAACCCGCCATTTCCGTGCCCTTGCCGTCGCCTTTTGAGCTGCGGTGGGTGAGGGTTATTCCGAGAACCGACGAAGCCGTTACGGCGTCTTCGAGATAGGTTTCATAGAAGTCGCCGCAGCGAAACAGTATCAAGGCGTCGGGATGCTCCGACTTGAAGCGCTTGAACTGCTGCATCATTGGTGTCAGTGTTTCGCTTGCCATTTGGAGGGAGGGTTTTTGGTTTACGCAAAGTTAATGCTTTTTCGGGATATGGTGAA
>CAKRMO010000242.1 GCA_934364765.1 uncultured Bacteroidaceae bacterium
GTTGGGTACAGGGCGGCTTTGGCGATGCGTATGTTCTTTTCCGCCGCTTGCAGTCGCAGTTTCTCCGCCTGTATTTCGGGCTTTATGCCTTCGGCGCGGGCGAAAATCTGGTCGGGCAGCGGAGGCAGCGTTGCCGATGTCCCGCCCTCGGGCGCAACCACCCCGATGCTGTCGGGCGATGGCATTTCGAGAAGCTGCGAAAGGTCGAGCATGGCGAGCTTGTAGTCGCATTTGGCCTGTGTTCTTCCCATTTCGTCCTGCGCCACTTGCGAGCGGGCCGCCACCACGTCGCTTTCGGGCGACTTGCCGGCTTTGAACAGTTTGGCTATGCGGTTTTCCTGGACTTTTGAGAAAGCCACTTGCGCCTCCTGCACCTTCACCACTTCGGCTGCATACACGGCTTGCAGGTATGCGGCCGCCACCTGTAGGGCTATGCTTTGGCGGGCGTGCTCAAGGTCGGCGGTTGCCGCCTGTAGGTTCAGGCGGCTCATGGCAATCTCGTTGGGTATTCTGCCGCCGGTGAGCAGCGGCACGCTTGTCTGCAGGTTGAGGCCCGTGCTTTGGGTGTTGCGGTTGACGTAGGTGTTCTCGGAGTTCAGTCCGCGTCCGAAGTTGAAACTCTGCGAAGCCCCTGCCGTGAGGTCGGGAAGCCGCGAGTTCCGCGCCGTTGACAGCTGCACTTTCTGCTGCTCCACATTGTTGGCATACCGCTTTACGCTGACGTTGTGCGATATGGCGTAGTCTATGCACTGTGCGAGGGTCATCACCCTTTGCGCCGGGGCGCAGAGCGATGTTGCCGCCGCGATGAAGATTGCGATGGTCTTTTTCATGGCTTATTCCCCTTTGCCGTTATTGTTGGCGTCGTCTGACTTTATGTTGCCCCTCACCTTGTCGCCGGTTTTAAGTCCGCTTTTTATTTCTATCTTAACGCCGTCGCTCAACCCGGTTGTAACCTTGCGGCGTTCAAAGGTCTGCGGCTCGTTTTTGGTGAGTACGTAAACAAAGGTGGTGTCGCCGCTGAACTCCACGCAGCCTTCGGGAACGGAAACCACGTGTGCCGCCTTCTGCAGCTCAATTTCGGCGTTTGCGCTGTAGCCCGAGCGTATCTTCACCTCGGGCGAAACCTTCACCGCCGCCTTTATCTCGAACTGGTTGGCGCTGCTGCCGTTGGTTGACGACTCGACTTCGGGCGATATGTACTCAAGCTGCGCCGAGAATTTGTGGTCCTGCAGCGCGCCCACGGTTATGGTCATCGGCATCCCTGTGCTTACAAGCCCCACTTCGGTCTCGTCTATCGTGCCCTTGAATATAAGGTCGTTCATGTCGGCAACCGTGGCGATTGTAGTGCCGTCGTTCATGGTGTTGCTCATAATTACGGAGTTTCCCACCTTGACAGGGATGTCGAGGATTATACCGTTTATTGTGGAGCGGATGAGCGTTGTGCTGTATGCGCTGTTTGAAGCCGAAACGCCCTCTTTCACAATTTGCAGCGCATCGGCCGAGGTGCGGCTTTCCTCCTTTGCCTTTTTGAGGTCCTGCTGCGCCTTTTCGTATTCCTCGGTGCTTATCAGCTTGTCGTTGTAGAGCTTTTTGGCGCGGTCGTAGTCGCGCTTTGTCTGCTCGAGGTTGATATGCGCCACGCGCACGCGGTTGCCGGCGGCATTGAGTTCCTCCATTCCGGGGATGACTTTCACCTTGGCTATGATGTCGCCTGTGTGCACGGCTTCGCCGGGCTGCTTGTAAATCTCGGCTATGATGCCGTTAATCTGCGGCTTTATCTCAACCTTGTCCCTTGGCTCGATGTTTCCGTTTAATACCGTGGTGCGCGAAATGTCGGCGTATGCGGCTGTCTCCACTTCGTAGAGCGTGGGGGCTTTCTTTGATTTTTGGTACAGGTAAACAAAAGTTCCTGCAAACACGGCGGCAATCAGCAGTGCCACCGCAATTCTTATTGTTCGTTTCATGACTTGTATGTTTGTTTCTTTGTTGGTGTCTGTTGTTTATTCATCGCGCATGGCATCGACTGGTTTTATGGCCAAAGCCCTAAGTGCAGGGAAAACTCCCGCCAGCAGTCCGAGCGCGAGCAGGGCCAAGGCCACGCAGAAGGCTATGCTGAAAGGTATTTGAAAACCTGAGGCAGTTCCAGAGCCTTGCTGTATGGCAGGTTCGGCTATTGCAAGTATTCCCACGGCGGCAATAAGTCCCGACATTCCCGCCATAATGGTCATAATCTCGCTTTCCGTGAGAATTTGCACAAGAATGTCACGCGGCTTTGCGCCTATGGCGCGGCGTATGCCAAGCTCCACCGTGCGCTCGCGTATTGACACAAGCATAATGTTGGTTACGCCGATAACTCCGCTCACCACCGTGCCGACTCCGATTAGCCACACCAAAATGTTTATGCCCTTGAAAAGGTTGTTGAACATTTGGAAAAGCATTTCGGCGTTGAAAAACTCCATGGCCTCGCGGTCGTCGGGATGCACGTCGTGGGCGCGGCAAATATATTGCCGCACTCTGTTCTCAAGCGATGCCACCGTAGTGTTGCCGTTGGCGGTGAAGGTTATGATGTCCACCTTGTCGCCGTAGTTGCGTATGTTGCGCATAACGCTGTAGGGTATCATCACGCTTTCCTGCGGCTGCCCGGCAATGCCCACGTTGCTTGTGCTCATGTTCACCCCCACAACTTCGTAGTAAATGCCGTCAACGCTGATGTATTTGCCGCATGGGTTTCCGCCCCCGGTGAACAGCTCCTCGAATATGCGCTTGCCTATTACGCAAACTTTGCGCCCTTGGCGCACATCGTTGTCGTTTATGTAGCGTCCGAATTTGAGCTTGGGCGTCTCAATCTTCTGCTGGTCGGGAAGAACTCCCCTGAAAGAGGGCACCGAGTATGTGCGGTTTGAATATTTCGCAGACACTCCCCATTC
>CAKRMO010000243.1 GCA_934364765.1 uncultured Bacteroidaceae bacterium
GCGGCTTTTGCGGGCGAGAGTCAGGCAAGAAACAAGTACACCTATTATGCAAGCCGTGCCAAGAAAGACGGCTACGAGCAGATAGCCGCACTTTTTGAGGAGACAGCCAACAACGAGAAGGAGCACGCAAAGCTGTGGTTCAAGGCTCTGCACGGCGGGGCGGTGGGCGGCACTCCCGCTAACCTGAAGGACGCCGCCGAGGGCGAGAACTACGAATGGACGGAGATGTACCCCACATTCGCAAAGGAGGCGCGCGAGGAAGGTTTTGAGGAACTGGCAAAGAAGTTCGAGATGGTGGCGGAAATCGAGAAACGCCACGAGGAACGCTACAAGACACTGCTTGAGAACATAGAGAAGGCCAAGGTGTTTGCCCGCGAAGGCAACCGCGTGTGGATTTGCCGCAACTGCGGGCATATAGTCATAGGCACGAAAGCTCCCGAAGTGTGTCCCGTGTGCAACCATCCGCAGGCGTATTTTGAAATACTCGCCGACAATTTTTAGAAGACTGTAGGGCGGCGCACCGGCTTTGGTGCGCGAGGCGAAAATACCGTCCCCGCCATGGCAAGAAGGTTTGCGCCGTGGCGGGGACGGTTTGTCTTTGACTACAGTTGTGAGCCGCTTTTTCCTGAAAGCCACAAAAATATTCAATAGCTTGAAATACAATGAATTGTGTGTTACTTGGGAAAAACGTGCAAGGATTTGGCTCTCAACAGGTTGCATGGCGGCGAAAAAAGGTCTGATGTAGTCTGGATTATATCAGACATATTTTTTTCTACGTCCTATGTAGTTTTTCCTACATCAAATATAATTTTCGCGTTGTTTGGGGATGGCTGTTGATTTGTGGGGGGAATGTTTTTTTGTGTATCTTTGCAAAATGGAAATAGTGCCTGCGCCTGCGGGTGCGCGAACCAAATTCTTATGAAAGCCGTCAGGAGCATATTTGCAGCGATTTTGTTTATGCTTCCGCTGTTTGCGGAGGCTGCGGTTTGGAATGCCGACAACTTTCCTGTGGTTTACCTTCAGGATTCGCGCCGTCATGTCTGCGACCCCGACAATGTGCTTTCGCCCGCAGTGCGCGACTCGGTGGATGCCCTGCTGTCCGCATTGGAGGCAAAGCGCGGTGTGCAGAGCATTTTCGCCGTGGCAAAACGCATAGAGGGCGGCGAGCCTTATGATTTCGGCATGGCGTTGGCGAGGAAATACAAGGTGGGGTCGGGCAAGCAGAACTCCGGGCTTGTCGTGGTGCTTTCAACCGAAGACCGCGCCTATCAAATTCTGACCGGGCACGGACTTGAGGGAACTTTGCCCGATGCCGTATGCCACAAGATTGAGGAAGACTATATGGTCCCGTTCATGAAGCAGGGCGATTGGGACGCGGCAATGCTCAACGGCGCAAAGGCAATATGCGCATACGTGGCAAAGGACGAGACACTGCTGCCGGAAAGCAAAGCTGGGGACGACACGGCCGAAATGGCGGTTGCACTCATTATAGTGGCGTTTCTCGTGGTGTTTGTAGTGTTTGTACTAAAAGGCAAATGGAACAGCGACCTTTGCCCGAAGTGCGGTCATCACAGTTTGAAGCGTACAAGCCAGACGCTGAGGCGCACCGGGGACGGAAAGCTGCTTGTGATATACAAATGCTCGAAATGCGGGCATACCGTTGCCAAAGAGGAAAACGACGGCGGGGAGGGAGGCGGAATGTCGCCGCTGCTCCCGTTCCTGTTCCTTGGCGGCAGTCGCGGAGGCGGCTTCGGAAGCGGAGGCGGTGTGAGCGGAGGAACGTTTGGCGGCGGCACTTTCGGAGGTGGCGGCGCGGGCGGAAGGTTTTGAGCCGCGCCGGCATAAAAAGAACAATAACTAAAAAATATATGAAATGAAAAAGAACAAAGCTTTGATAGCCATTGTCGCAGTTGTGGCGTTGCTTGTTATATGGTGCGTTACGAAATACAACGGAATGGTAACGCAGGACGAAAAGGTCTCCACCGCGTGGAGCAATGTGCAGACGCAATACCAACGCCGTGCCGACCTGATACCAAACCTTGTGAGTACGGTTAAGGGATATGCCGCCCACGAGAGCGAGACCCTTGAAGGCGTTGTGGCGGCAAGGGCAAAGGCAACGCAGGTAACGGTTGACCCGGAAAACCTCACGCCCGAAAAGTTGCAGGAGTTCCAAAAGGCGCAGGGCGATGTTACATCCGCGCTCGGCAAGCTCATAGCCATAACCGAGAATTACCCCGACCTGAAGGCAAACGAGAATTTCAAGACACTCCAGGTGCAGCTCGAGGGGACGGAAAACAGGATAACCGAAAGCCGCCGCATATACAACGAGACAGTACAGGCGTATAACCTCACGGCTCGCCGCTTTCCGGGCAACATAGTGGCTTCGCTTTTCGGCTTTTCGGCAAAGGCAAAGTTCGAGGCTTCGGAAGGCGCGGAGAAAGCCCCCGAAGTGAAATTCTAACCACGTTAAGATTATGAAATCAAGCCAAAGATACATGATGCGCGGCGTAAGCGCAATGAAAGAGGACGTTCACGCAGCCATAAAGAATATCGACAAAGGGATTTTCCCCCATGCCTTCTGCAAGATAATGCCCGACATCTTGGGCGGAGACCCCGAATACTGCAACATAATGCACGCCGACGGGGCGGGAACAAAGTCAAGCCTTGCGTATATGTACTGGAAGGAGACCGGCGACCTTTCCGTGTGGCGCGGAATAGCCCAGGACGCCATTGTGATGAACACCGACGACCTGCTTTGCGTTGGCGCGGTTGACAACATACTTGTGTCGTCAACCATAGGGCGCAACAAGATGCTCGTGCCGGGAGAGGTCATCTCCGCAATCATAAACGGAACGGACGAGCTGCTTGCCGAAATGCGCGGAATGGGCATCGGGATATATCCCAC
>CAKRMO010000244.1 GCA_934364765.1 uncultured Bacteroidaceae bacterium
AATGAAAGCGTAAGCCGGCCGCGTGAAGTCTATCCCGGACGTGAACGGCAGGACATTATTCATTCCGTCCAAGCCGTGCTCCGCCGCAAGCTGCGCAAAATCAACCGAGGCTACAGCCGGCGACGTTTCGGGAATGACATCATAATAGTCCTTGCCGCACGATGACAAAGCCATGGCAAGCGCCACGGCAAACACACTTCTGAAAAACCTGCACACAACGTTCATTCCAGAGTCTCTGACATTTTGGAGTTTTTCAAGTTCATAAGCATAACGGAATAAAGCGCCGCAGTTTCCGTGCGCAAACGGCTCTCGCCCAAACTCACGGGGAGAAAGCCTTTGCTTATTGCCATTCCCACTTCTTCGGGAGCGAAATCCCCTTCCGGGCCTATGACCACGGTTTTGCTGCCACCGCCCATCACCGCCGGCAAAAAGCAACGCGGTGAAGCCACGGTGATTTCCCCGGAAAGCTCACGGCAAACCTCCCCGTTAAGACAGTGGGCTATGTATTTTTCGCCCGGAATGTCGGGACGCGCAACAAATTCCCTGAAAGGCGCAAGGGCGTTCAGCCTCGGCATTTGCGCCTTGTGGCTCTGCTTCATTGCCGAAACAACAATGCGCTCTATTCTTTCGGGCTTCAGAACCCTGCGTTCAGAAAAACGGCAGTCTATAAAGGAAATTTCATCAACGCCAATCTCCACGGCTTTCTCCACGAGCCATTCCGTGCGGTCCATGTTTTTCGTAGGGGCTACTGCAAGATGCAAATGGCCGCTCCACGAATTTTCCACCTTCCTTGTGCCAACGATGCTGTACCGGCACGAACGCGAGGAAACGCCCGAAACCTCGGCGTCATAAAAGCAGCCGCAGCCGTCGGTGATTACAATGCGGTCGCCAACGCCCAAGCGCAGCACCTTAACGGCATGGCGCGCCTCCTCGCCGGGAAGCTCGCTTTGCACACCCGCATCCGGCACATAGAAATAATGGATTTCTTTCATCGTTGCACAAACAATCGTGCAAAGTTACTCAAAACTTTCCTAACCCCGCATACGCAAAAAGGGATTGGAGCTTTACGCCCCAATCCCCTTGCCTTTCATTATATTTTTCAGTTGCCGGCAGCCCGCATCTGTTCGAGAAGCTCGCGCTGGCGGTCGTTGAGCGAAGCCGGCATAGTTACATTGTAAGTGATTATCAAGTCGCCGTATGTGCCGTCTCCCTTGTCATACCCCTTGCCTTTGAGACGCACCTTCGCCCCCTGCTGAGTGCCGGGCTTTACGCGCAGGCGCAGCTTCGAGCTTTGCGTCTGCAGCATAATCTCACCGCCAAGCAACGCCGTGTACATATCTATGTTCACTGTGGCGTGGGCATCGGCATCGGACTGCGAGCCAAATCCCGAGCCGCCCATTCCGAACCCGCTGTACGAGCGAGAACTTCTGCGCCTCGCACCGCCGAAAAGCTGCTCGAAGAAACTTGAGAAACCGCTGCCGCCGCCACCTTCAAACTGGCTGAAGTCAAAGCCGCCGGAATCAGAGGATCCGCCTCCTCCGCCAAAGCCGCCGGCCTGCTCGTAAGCGTCCGCCTGTTCCCATTTCTCGCCATATTTGTCATACTTCCTGCGCTTTTCCGGGTCGCTCAACACATTGTTGGCCTCGTTCAAAGCCTGGAACTTGGCTTTCGCCTTCGGGTCATCGGGATGAAGATCCGGGTGGAACTGCTTTGCACGGCGCATATAAGCCGCACGAATGTCCTTTTGCGGAGTATCCTTTGGGATACCCATTATCTTGTAGTAATCTATGAATGCCATATATTCAAAACTCCTTTCATATATATCCCTGCAAAAGAAATGCCACAGGAACAAATGCGCCATACAATCTTCCCCCCGCCACCCCCTGCAAACTACACCAACCCATAATTGTGCAGTCTTTTCCAAACTCCCCGAAAACTACATGGGACATAGGAAAAACTATGTCCGACGTAGAAAAAATTATGTCTGATATAATTCAAACTACATCAGACCTTTTTTCGCCGCCTTGCAACATATTGAAAAACAAATCGTTACAAAAATTCATAACAAACTTGCAATTCTCTGCAAATCAGGTAGTTGCACATTTACAGGTAATATGCTTTTTCGCCATGCCGGCTAACGCGTCAACGACACCTTTATGCTTACGCCGAAGTCCTGCGTGGTGGTGGGATATGACGACGAGGAAAGAAGCGGCGTGTTTGTCTGCCTGTCGTAATATGCGGAAAGGGTTATGAGCTTCGACAGCGTGTAGTCCGCCGAGAACGAAATTTTGAACGCCTTGTTTCCCGAAGTGGCCTGTGAGAGCATGGTGAGTATGTTGCGCTGAATGGAGCTTTGGTTGCGCAGCGAGAGGTCGAGGCGCAAATTGAGGTCGTTGCTTATGGTGCCGGAATTGGAGCTG
Organism: uncultured Bacteroidaceae bacterium; assembly: GCA_934364765.1. Classification (GTDB taxonomy): domain Bacteria; phylum Bacteroidota; class Bacteroidia; order Bacteroidales; family Bacteroidaceae; genus UBA6398. The sequence continues at coordinate 2,421 of CAKRMO010000244.1, forward strand.
CGGCTGCTGCGCGAGGAGTTGTCGTCCGCGCTGCTTTCGCTGCCTTCGCTGTTCTTCCTGCGCGAGTTCGCCGCGCGTCCCCTGCCGCCACGGCGTTTGGGGCGGCGCGTGGGCGAGAAAATCTTCAGGTCGTCAACCTTGTAGCCCACGCCTATCACGTAGTCGTTGGAGCGTGCCTCGGAAATCTGCTGCGATGTGAGCGAAAGCGAGAGCATACGGGTGCGGTTGTATTCTATCTTCGCTGTGAGGTTGTTGTCGAACGTCATGTCGAAGCCTATGAACGGCGAGAAGGTCTCGTTGATTGACACGGTGGAAATGTCGTACATTGACGACGGCACGGGGTTACCGGTGGAAACATCGTTGACAAACCCACGGTCGCCGGCGAGCTTCATGAAAGAGGAGAATGTGTTGTAGGACCCCACGGAATACACCGACTGGTAGGAATGGTTCACGTTGAACGTCTTGAAAATGGGCTTCATGA
>CAKRMO010000245.1 GCA_934364765.1 uncultured Bacteroidaceae bacterium
AAATTTCGCGCTTTTCCCGGACACACAGGCCAAACACGAATTTCCGCAGCCTTATCACCTTTGCCAAAACTGCGGTTTCCCATAAGCGGCGTTTAATGTTTTACCGCCCGGCATCACCATTCCCATTGCGTGGAATTTCGTAAATTTGCGGCAATCCAAAGCAAAGAAAATGAACACCGCAACCAGAGAGGCCGTGGAGCTTCTGAAAGAGCTGATAGCCATACCCTCGTTCAGCCGAGAGGAGACCGCAGCGGCAGACAAAATCGCCGATTTCATCGGGAAAAAGACCCTGAAAATGCAGCGTGTGGGAAACAACGTGTTTTCCGTATGCTCCGACTACACGGGCAGCAAGCCCACCCTGCTTCTCGACGCGCACACCGACACGGTGAGGGTGGCGGAAGGCTGGCGCCATGACCCGTTCACACCCATTGTGGAGGACGGCAAGCTGTACGGCTTGGGGGCAAACGACGACGGCGGCAGCCTTGTGTCGCTTTTGGAGGCGTATATTGAAATGTGCGGCAGGGAGCGCGGCTACAACCTTGTTTTCTCCGCATCGTGCGAGGAGGAGGTTTCCGGCAAAGGCGGCATAGAACTGGCTTTGGGGAGTTTCCCCCACATTGACGCGGGAATCATCGGCGAACCCACGGGCTTGCAGCCCGCCGTGGCGGAAAAGGGACTGATGGTGATTGATTTCACCGCCCGTGGCAAAGCCGGGCACGCGGCAAGGAATGAGGGCGTAAATGCAATATACAAGGCTGTTGAAGATATAGAAACCATAAAAAATCTCCGCTTTCATCGGCATTCTGAACACTTGGGCGACACCCGCGCCACGGTTACAATCATAAATGCCGGCACACAGCACAATGTAGTTCCCGCAGAATGCACCTTCACCGCCGATGTGCGCTCCAACGAGATGTATTCCAACCGCGAGCTGTTCGAGATAATAAGTTCCGCAGTGGGAAGCGAGGCAAAAGCACGCTCTTTCCGCCTGAATTCATCGGACATTCCGGCTTCGCATCCGCTTGTGCGCCGCGCAGTTGAAATGGGACGGAAACCTTTTGGCTCGCCCACGCTCAGCAATCAGGCACTGCTCTCTTTCCCGACAATGAAAATCGGTCCGGGAGAGTCATCGCGCTCCCATACAGCCGATGAATACATAAAAATTTCAGAGATAGAGGATGCGACAGAGTTTTATGTGAGTTTCCTCAGCGGCTTGGAACTGTGAGCCTCCGCAGAAAATTTTCCCCTGACAAACAAAGCGCAACGGCATTGCAAGCAATTGGAATTTATTATATTTGCAGGAAATAAACAACAAGAACGATAAAAACAAACAGCAAATGAAAAAATCATTCAAAACCTGCCGCAGCGCCATAATGGCGTATGCGCTTGCGGCAATCACAGTAATCGCGCTTTCCATGCCGCAGGGCGTGGCGGCGAAAAAGAAGATAGGCTTCCAGCTCTACACCGTAATGGGGGCGATGAACAAGGCTCCCAAGGCTTCGATTGAGCGTCTTGCCAAAATGGGCTACAACGAGGTGGAGCTTGTGCAATGGGGCGGCGACCCCAAGGTGTTCGGACTGCCCGCCGATGAGTTCAAGGGCATCTGCGACGCCAACGGCGTGAAGATAATCTCCACCCACTCGAGCATACAGGAAGACCCGGCAAAGGAAGAGGAGATAATGAACCGCTGGCGCGAGCTTTTCAAGATACAGAAAGCGTGCGGCGGCAAATATTTCGTCGTGCCGAGCTACCAGATAGACTACACCGTTGCCGGCATGAACCGCATGTGCGCATACTTCAACCGCGTGGGCAAGCTCGCAAAGGAGTACGGCCTGACGCTCGGCTACCACAACCACGCGCACGAGTTCCAGAAACTGAAGGACAGCGACAAGCTGATGTGGGAGTACTTCGTGGAGAACACCGACCCGCGCTACGTATGCTTCGAGCTTGACGTTTACTGGTGCACAAAGGGCGGCCAGGACCCCGTGGCGTATCTCAAGAAATACCCCAAGCGCATACAGCTGCTCCACATCAAGGATGACTTCGTAATCGGAGCAAGCGGCACAATCAACTTCGAGGGCATATTCAACCAGTTCCGCAAAAACAAGATGAAGAACTATTTCGTGGAGATTGAAACCCCGCAGTGGCTTCGCGACAAGAAGAACGCCGACGGCAGCAAATACTCCGACGACCAGGTTCTGGAGGAAATGTTCAAGGCTTCGGCGGAAAGCGCGGAATACCTCAAGAACGCAAAGTTCGTGAAATAAGGAACAGCGGACAGACTTCCCCCCGCCATGGCGGGAACAATATAAGCGGGATATGCCGGAGTTTGCACACTCAGGCACATCCCGCTTGTTTTTTAGCGCGGTTGCGATGGTTGGCATTGTTTGCACGGTGCGGTTTAAGCGATGAGGCGCAGGGTGTGTGCCGTTCGCCCATACAAATGGCGCAAAGCCATAACCGCGCAATCTTTTCCAAACACCCCAAAAACTACATCGGATGCAGGAAAAACTACATAGGACACAGGAAAAATTATATCAGATATAATCCAGACTACATCAGACCTTTTTTCCGCCCCTTGCAATGCACTGGAAAACAAGTCTTTACATACAAATTGCAAAAGTGGGCATTTGTTTGAAAACCAGCTTGTTGCGTAAAAGCCGACAATCCCGGCGGGAAGCGTTCAATAAAACAGCATAAATCCGGCTGTTCCGCAGACTATGATCATCTTTATCGGGTTTATCTTGAAGAACTGCGTGCCCACAAACGCCGACACGAAAAGGAACACGCTTATGTAAAACTGCCACGGGTTTATGTCGGGCGCGCTGAAGTTGTCGCGTGTCATCAGTATGAGCGCGGCTGCGGCTATAAGTCCCACAACCGTGGGG